>JBMFPL010000521.1:0-2267 GCA_049969115.1 Bryobacteraceae bacterium
CGGGACACGCCCTGGCCGGCATGACGCTCGGTTCGGTCACGGGAAAACTCATCGCCGAGGTCATTCTGGAGGGCGCCGCCAGCCTCGATATCCGCGCCTTCGACCCGGCCCGCTTCGCGCGACGGGGGCGGGTGAGAACTTTTTGATCAATACTTCGGCACGGAAGGATCCACCTGATCGCTCCAGGCCAAGATGCCGCCGCGCAGGTTGTAGACTTTGCGGAACCCCGCCTGTCGGAGCAAGTTCGCCGCTTTGGCGCTCCGCTGGCCGCTGCGGCAGTGCACCACGATCTCCTCGCTGGAGTCAAGCTCGTGCAGTCTGCGGGGCAGTTCGTTGAGCGGGATCAGGCGTGCGCCGGGGATGTTGCAGATCCTGTGCTCGTGAGGTTCGCGCACGTCCACCAGCAGGATGCGATCGCCGCGGTCCAAACGCTGCTTGAGCTGCCGGGGTTCCAAGTCCCACTGCGAGGCTTCCTCCGCCCCCCTTGCCGCGGAACGCCGCAGAACTCGTGGTAGTCCACCAGCTCGCGGATGCTGGGCCGGTCCCCGCAGACCGGGCATTCGGGATTGCGGCGCAGCCGGAGCTCGCGGAAAGTCATCTTTAGGGCATCGTACAGCAACAGCCTTCCCACCAAAGGGCGACCGATGCCGAGAATCAGCTTGATGGTTTCGGTGGCCTGCACGACGCCGATCAGTCCAGGCAGAATGCCAAGCACGCCGCCTTCCGCACAACTGGGGACCAGCCCGGGCGGGGGCGGCTCGGGATACAGACACCGATAGCAGGGACCGCCCGGCATGGCGAACACCGTCGCCTGTCCCTCGAAACGGAAAATCGAACCGTACACGTTGGGCTTGCCCAGCAGCACGCAAGCGTCATTGACCAGATAGCGGGTGGGGAAGTTGTCAGTCCCGTCCACGACGATGTCGTAGTCGCGCAGGATCTCGAGCGCGTTCTCGCTGGTAAGGGCGGTTTCCCAGCGATCCACGCGGATGGTGGGATTCAGAGCCTGAATGCGCTCCAGAGCCGAATCCAGCTTCTTGCGCCCCACGTCGGGGGTAGCGTGCAAGATCTGCCGCTGCAAGTTGGTCAGGTCCACCGCATCGTAGTCCACCAGCCCCAGGCGGCCCACGCCGGCCGCGGCCAGATAGAGGGCGAGCGGCGAGCCCAAACCGCCCGCGCCCACCAGTAGCACGCGGGCCTCCTTGAGCTTGAGCTGGCCTTCCAGCCCTACTTCGGGCATGATCAGGTGGCGGCTATAACGCAGGATCTCCTCGTGGGTGAGGCCGGGCGGGGCTTGAGTCCCTGCGGTGCCCCCCGCAATGGAGGGAACGATGCTCACCGTGTCGCCCTCGCCCACCGAGGTCGCCTCGCGCTGCAAATAGCGGATGTCCTCGTCGTTGACGTAGATGTTCACGAAGCTGCGTAGCCTGCCTTCACCAGTGAGCAGATGGCGCCGCAGCTCGGGGTACTGATCGGTGAGGCGCTGAAGCAGTTCGCCCACCGTGGCGGCTGGTATCTCCACTTCCTCGCGCCGCTCGACATATTGCCGCAGCGCGCTGGGAATCAGGACTTTCGGCATACCGTGTTCTCCGTGACGACAGAAGGAACTTGTAGGGGTTGCGGATCGGCTGAGCGCAGCTGGTCATCGGGCTGCCAGCATCCCGCGCCCGCCAGGGCACCAGCACGGATGGCAAGTACCACGTAGCAGTACCACGGGCAGGCCAGCTCCAAGTCCGTGCGCGAAAAGTAAGCGTCCTCATCGGGGTGCGAGTGATAAACACCCAGAACCTCGCAGCCGCGAAGGCGTGCCTCGCGCTCGACCCCTAGCAACTCGGCGGGGTCCACGCGGTAACGAGTGCGGCGCGAACCGGGCCACACATTGGTGAGCGCGATAGCCTCGAGCACCCGCGTCACGTCGCCATCCCGCACCCCGAGCATGGCTCCGCAGGCTTCCTCCGGGTAGGTGCGGCAAGCGTGCTCCACCATCCGGCGCCAGGCCTCAGGTTCGATCCGGACCATGCCAGAACTCCTCGCTCAAGTATTTCTGCCCGTCATCGCACAGGACCGTGACGATTACTGCCGTCTTGCCCTGGGCTTCGAGTCGGCCGGCCAGCTCGAGCGCCGCCGCCACGTTGGCGCCCGAAGAGATGCCCACCAGTAGCCCCTCCTCGCGCGCTAGCCGACGCGTCATCTCGTACGCCTTTTCCGTCTCCACCCAGAGATAGCCATCGGCCAGGCTCGGATCCCAGATGCCCGGCACCAGCGCC
>JBMFPL010000522.1:0-2261 GCA_049969115.1 Bryobacteraceae bacterium
GCACGGCCTGGACATGCCGTTGGAGTTCGGCCAGCCTGGACGACTCGCGCCTGCGCCACTCGGCGGTCAGCGCGCGCTCGCGGGCAGCCAGACGCTCGCGCTCGTCGCGCAGTTCTTCTTCGAGGCGGCGCATTTGCTCGAGCCGCTCGTTCAACTCGCGGATGAAGCGCGCCACGTCCTGCTCGCGGCTGCCGAGCGCGGCCCGGGCTCGCTCGAGCAGGGCCGGCGGGAGTCCCAGCCGGGCGGCGATATCCAATCCCGCCGACTTGCCCGGCGCTCCCACGCGCAACTGGTAGGTGGGCGCCAGTGTCGTCTCGTCGAACCCCATGGAGGCGTTCAGCACGCCCGGTGTGGTCGCGCCGTAGATCTTGAGTGCGGCCAGGTGCGTAGAAGCGAGAGTGAAGGCGCCGGTCTGGCGGAGATGCTCCAGGATGGCCACGCCCAGCGCCCCACCCTCCTCAGGATCTGTGGCGCGTCCCAGCTCGTCGAGCAGCACAAGCGAATCAGCGGTGGCCTCCTCGAGAATGGTGCGGATGCGCGATATGTGCGCGGAAAAAGTGGACAGGCTTTCCTGGATGGACTGCGCGTCGCCGAAATCGGCCAGCACCTGATCGAAGAAAGGCAGCTCGGCCTCGGCGCAAGTGACGGGCAGGGCCGCCTGCGCCATCAGGGCGAGCAAGCCGACGGTCTTCAGCGCCACCGTCTTGCCGCCGCTGTTGGGACCGCTCACCAGGAGCACGCGCGCGCCGCCGTCCAGCTCGAGCGAAAAGGGCACCACACGCCCGCGGGTGCGTCGCAGAACGTCTTCCAGCAGGGGATGGCGCGCGTCGCGAAGGCGCAAACAACGCTGGGAGGGGTGGCTGAAACGGGGAATCACAGCACCGAAGTCGCGCGCGAAAGCCGCCCGCGCGAAGAGCCATTCCAGTTCACCCAGGATATCAATGGTGCGGGCAATCGCATCCAGATGATCGCGCAGGCGCGCAGAAAGCTCCAGCAGGATGCGATGAACTTCGCACGCCTCTTCCTCGATCAGCCGGACCAGCTCGTTGTTCAGCTCGATGGTCTCCAGCGGTTCGATGAACAGCGTGTGGCCGCTGCCGCTGGCCCCGTGGACTACGCCTTCGATGCGCCACTTCTGCCCCGCGACCACCGGGACCACGAAGCGGTCGTTGCGGATGGTGATGAACTCTTCCTGGAGCACGCCGTCCTCGCGGTGCGAGCGCAGGAAGCGCTCCAGCGTTTCCTGGACTAGGCGCCGCTGCCGCTCCACGTCGCGACGCAGCCGGGCCAGCTCGGGGCTGGCGTCATCGGCCACGGTCCCGTCGGGCAGGATCTTGCCCGCCAGCGTCTTCAGCAGGGACCGGAATTCGCCCATGGCGGCGGCGCGGGCAGCGAGCTTGGGAAAGCGCGGGGCAGCCGCCAGCAGCACGGCGCGGATGTCGCTGGCACGGTCCAGTAACTCGCACAGCCCCAGGATCTGCCTGGGCTCAAGGGCGGCGCCTTCGATGCGCAAGCGGCCCAGGGCCTCGCCCGGATCGAGCAAGCCATCGAAACGGAAACGGACCGCGGCGCCACGGGCAGCCGGCTGCGGCCTGGAAGCAGCCTCCAGGTATGCGATGGCTTCCTCGACTTCGGCGAGTTCGTTTTCGATGGCTGCGCGGTCGCTGCCGGGCGCAAGCCGCTCCAGCTCGGCGCGCCCCAGAGGGGTTGCTACGTAGCGGCCGAGCAACTCGCGTAACGCCTCGAACTCGAGCAGATCGGCGCTGGTATTCCGCATCAGGCCTGCCGCTTGAGGATTTTTTCCAGGAACTCGCGCGTTCCCGCAGTGAGCGGGTAGGTCGCCAGTTGGTCGAGCGGAACCCAGGCCGCCGCGACTGCGTCGGAGCCGTGATGCAGGCGCCCGCCACAGGGGCGGCAAAGGTAGTCGAGCAGCACGTAGTGGTACTCAAGCCGGCCCGTATCATCGCGCACGATGCGCTCGAAAACGCCGCCCAGCGAGAGCACCTCGACTTCCAGGCCCGTTTCCTCGCGAACCTCGCGCTTGACCGCGTCCTCCAGGCGCTCGCCCGCCTCCAGCAGACCGCCGGGCAAGGACCACTGGCCCTGATGGGGCGGGCTGCCCCGTTGCACCAGCAGAAGGCGGTCCCCGTCCACGACGATGGCACCCACGCCCACGAGCGGGCGATCCGGGTATTGGCGGTCCATGTACTTTCAGTATGACACCGCACCCTTAGCGTCGAGCCGGATGCGGTACACCGAGG
>JBMFPL010000523.1:0-2258 GCA_049969115.1 Bryobacteraceae bacterium
AGCGCGATCGCGCTGTAGTCGCGGTCATAAACTACCTTCGAGGGTCGCTGGTTGGCGCCCGCCTCCACGTAGTAGACGCCCATGCGCCCGGGCGCGCGCACGATCTTCGAGGTATCCACGCCCAAGCCGCGCAACTGGCTGACTACCGCATCCGCGATGGGGTGTTTGGGCGGCAGAACCGTGACGTAGCGCGCGGGAATGCCGAAGCAGGCCAGCGCCACCGCCACGTTGGCCTCGCCCCCTCCGAACGTCGCCACGAACATAGGCGATTGCAGGAAACGCTCGAAGCCCGGCGGCGCCAGCCGCAACATGATCTCGCCGAAGCTAACTACTGTTTGAGGCATAATTTCAGGACTCCCTTTCGAAGATAGCTCAAGGTGCGGCGCCGGCAGGAGTTGCGCTCTTTGCCTGACCCGAGCCGCCCACCGCTCGCAGCGTGCCGGAAACGATTCCCGTGGTGGACGCGTCCAGCGGGTCACGAAAGCCCGGTTGCTTGCTGCCCACCCACACGCGATAGCGCCCCGGGGACCAACGGAGCCGGCCGTCAGGTCCCGGCGCCGAGAACGCTCTTTCGTCCAGCGTCAGGCTGACGCGGCGGCGCTCCCCAGCTGCCAGTGCCACCCGCGTGAACGCCGCCAGCGTGCGCAGCGGCTTGAACCCTGGGCGATCCAGTGCGGCGACGTAAACCTGCACCACTTCCTCACCGACCCGGCCCCCCTCGTTAGCCACCTCGACGATTACCGTCACCGGCTTGCCCGGCTCTGCCCGCTGCGGCAGGCTGAGGCCGCGGTAGGCGAACCTCATGTAGCTCAGACCATAGCCAAAGGGAAACAACGGTTCGCCCGTAAAATACCGGTAAGTTCTGCCTTTCATCGAGTAATCGGTGAACGGCGGCGGTTGGTCCACCGACCTGTAGAAGGTGACCGGCAAGCGCCCGCCAGGATTGTAATCGCCGAAAAGCACGTCGGCGATGGCTTCGCCCCCAGCCTGGCCCGGATACCACGCTTCCACGATCGCGGGCACTTTCTCGCGCGCCCAATTCACCGCCAGCGTGCTGCCGTTCATCAAAACGAGCACCACCGGCTTGCCGGAGGCTACCAAGGCCTCCAGCAGCCGCTGCTGCGGGGCGGGCAAGTCCAGCGTCTCCCTGTCGCCCCCTTTGAAGCCCGGCACCTGCACGCGCATCTCTTCGCCTTCCAGCCTGGGCGAGAGGCCGAGGACGGCAACGATCACGTCGGCCTGCCGGGCCGCCTCCACAGCCTCGGGAAGCGGATCGGGTCGCGGCGGCGCCCACACCAGTTGGATGTCGGCATCGTTGAGGTAGTGGTGGAAATCGAGCCTGATCCGGTAGAGCCGTCCTGCCTCCAGATCCACCTCCGCCCAGACATAGGCGCGCTCATGGACGTGATTGGCGCGAACGATGGGTCGCTCGTCCAGGTAAAGCGTGTAAGCATTCATGCCGATCGCGCCCAGGCTATACCGGCCACTCACCGCCGGCGCCAGGGAACCCGTCCATCGCGCGCCGAAATCGTCGTCGTCCATGCCCGGGTGCGGGGCGCCATCGCGCCAGCGAAAGTCCACACGCTCATCCACGCGGGTAAACAGCGCAGGCGCGGGCTTGGGCGACTCTACCGCCGGCCGTCCCGTGCTGGGATGCGTCAGCTCGCGCGGCCGGTGCGGCCGCCCATCGAAGTTGGCGCTGGCGTAATACTCGGCGATCAGCCCGTTGCGCCGGTCAGGGCCGTCGGAGGTGAACAGGACGCTGGCCGGAACCACCTCAAAGTGCGGCAGCCCCTGCGCCATCTCCGACCCGCGCGCGTAAAGCACGCGCACACCCGTGCCCTGAAGCTTGCGGCGAATGCCTTCCAGCGGCGTGATGGGCTCGGCCGAATCGCCATGGTGGTTGCCCAGCAGCGAGGCGATTTCGTCCGCGTTGGGACCCACCACGGCGATGGCGCGCAACGATCTGGACAGTGGCAGCAGCCCGCCCTCGTTTTTCAGCAGCACGATGCTCTTGCGCGCGGCTTCCAGCGCCAGTCGCCGGTGAGCCGGACTGTCGTTGACGCTGTAAGGTATCTGCGCATAGGGAACCATCTCCGGCTGGTCGAACATGCCCAGGCGGAAGCGCGCCATGAAAAGCCGCCGCAACGCTCGATCCACGTCCGCTTCGCTGATCAGGCCCTGCTTGATGGCGCCGGCCAGGTTCATGTACTCGGTCCCGCAGTTCAGCTCCGTTCCCCGCTGAAGGGCCTGCGCGC
>JBMFPL010000524.1:0-2257 GCA_049969115.1 Bryobacteraceae bacterium
GTACCACTGGCGGCCCAGTTCCTGGCCGCCGCGGACATGCGCGATGGCGTAGACGAATCCGCGATCCAGCAGGCTGATGCGGAACGGGTTGAAGGTCGGCTCGGTGCTGATCCCGTAAGAGCCATAGCCGTAAAGCAGCAGCGGGTGCGTGCCGTCCCTGCGGAAACCTTTGCGGTAGACGAGGGAAATCGGCACCCTGACGCCGTCGGGCGCCGTGGCATGGATGCGCTCGGCCTGGTAATTGGCCGGGTCGAAGCCTCCCAAAACCTCCTCGCGCTTGAGCAGCGTCCGCTGCCGGGTGTTCATGTCGTAGTCATAAACGGACTGCGGCGTGGTCAGCGAACTGTAGGTGAACCTGAGCAGCGGCGTGTCGAATTCGTAGTTATCCATGGGCACGACCAGATAAGCCGGCTCGGCGAACTCCACATAGTGTTCGGCCTTCCCGCTCCACGGCATGATGCGAAGCCTGGTCAAACCCTCGCGCCGTTCCACCGCCACCAGGTGGTCACGGAAGATCTCGAAATCCTGCAAGAGCACGTCGTCGCGGTGGGGGATCACCTCCTGCCAGTTCTCGCGGGCGGTGCGCGCCACCGGGGTCCTCATGAGGCGAAAGTTTCTCGCGTTCCAGTTGCTGCGGATGTAGAAATGTTCCCCGTAATGTTCGATCTCGTACTCGTGGTTGCGCTCCCTGGGAAGGAAGACCCGGAAGGAACCAGCGGGCTTGTCAGCCTCCAGCAGGCGGTACTCGGTGCTGAGCGTGTGGGTGGAGACGATCATGACGTAGCGTTTGGACTTGGTCTTGGCGACGTGGCAGCGGAAGGTCTCGTCCTTTTCCTCGTAGACCAGCGTGTCCTGCACCGGGTCCGTGCCGAGCACGTGGCGGTAGATCTGGTAGGAGCGCAGGGTGGTAGGGTGCTGGCGGGCATAGAACACGGTGCGGTTATCATTGGCCCAGACCACGTTGCCGGTAACCTGCGGGATACGGTCCGGCAGCACCTGGCCCGTGGCCAGATTCTTGAAGTAAAGCGTGTAGATGCGCCGGCCCACCGTATCCACCGCGTAGGCGATCAGGCTGTTGTCCGTGCTCACCGCAGGCCGCGTCACCGAGCAGAACCTGTGCCCGCGCGCGACCTCATTGACGTCCACCAGGATTTCCTCGGGCGCTTCCAGCGATCCCTTCTTGCGGCAGTAAATGGGATAGTCCTTTCCTTCCTCGGTCCGCGTGTAGTAATAGTAGCCATCGCGCAGGAAGGGCACGGACATGTCGGTCTGCTTGATGCGGGCGCGGAATTCCTGGAAGAGCTTTTCCTGCAAGGGCGCGGTGTGCGCCATCATCGCTTCCGTGTAGCGGTTCTCCTCCTCCAGGTACTTGACCACTTCGGGATTGTCCCGCTCGCGCAGCCAGTAGTAGTTGTCCATGCGCACGTGCCCGTGCTTTTCCAGCTTTACGGGCACGACCTTGGCTACGGGAGGCTTCATTTTTCTGTCCCCTTGAACGGCGCTGGAGCAAAGGGCGCAAAGCAGCAGAGTCATCGTCTTGTGCATCGGGCCTACCCCCGGGGCAACCTGCGGCCGCCCGAACTCATGAGTGTAGCGCGCGCGGAGGCAGCGCCGCGCGCCGCCGCCGCACTCCGGTATGCTGGCTGATTGAACAACGATGCTCGACGAACGTTGCTACGCGGTCATCATGGCCGGCGGCCGGGGTACCCGCTTCTGGCCGCGCAGCCGCCGGCGGCACGCCAAGCAGGTCCTCAAGGTTTTCGGCGAGCGGTCGCTGATCCAGCAGACGGTGGATCGTCTCGTCCCCCTGATCCCTCACCAACGCATCTGGGTGATCACCAACCACGATCTGCGGCCGGAAATTGTGCGTCAGTTACCCGAGGTTCCGGCGCGCCAGATCGTAGCCGAACCTGCGCAGCGCAACACCGCCCCGTGCATCGGGTTGGCAGCCCGCATCCTGCGCTCCTTCGAACCGGAGGCGGTCATGGGCGTCTTCCCGGCCGATCAATTGATCACCACTCCCAAGCCGTTCCTGCGCATGCTCCGCTCCGCCTACCGCGCCGCCCGCGGTGACAATCTGGTCGTGCTGGGCATCCGGCCGCGGTGGCCCGAAACCGGGTACGGCTACATCGAGTTTCCGCAGGGCTTCCAGCCGGATTCGCCCCAACCGACGCCGGTGCTGCGTTTCCGGGAAAAGCCCGACCTGGCGACGGCGCGGCGCTATGTCCGCGCAGGCCGCTTTTACTGGAACTCGGGC
>JBMFPL010000525.1:0-2251 GCA_049969115.1 Bryobacteraceae bacterium
CATGGGCGACGGTCGCGTGGCACTGATTCTGGATGTGCTGGGGATCGGGCAGTTGGCCGGCGTCATCACCGAGGCGCGAGAGCAGGCCATCAGCGAGGTCGAGCAGGCCGAGGGGACCGACGAGCAGAGGCAGACTTTCCTGTTGTTCCGCGCCGGTTCGTTCGAGAGGCTGGGCGTGCCGCTGGCGCTGGTGGCGCGGCTGGAAGAGTTCCCGCAAGCGCGGGTTGAGCGAGCCGGGGGCCGGCCGGTCGTTCAGTACCGCGGTCACATCCTGCCGCTGGTGCCCATGGCGCAAGTGCTCGAGCCGGGCGCCGAAGACACGGCCTCCCGGCAGGACCCGGTGCAGGCCATCGTCTTCAGTGACGGGGAGCGCAGTGTGGGCGTGCTGGTGGACCAGATCCTGGACATTATCGAGGAGGCGGTGCAGGTGCGGCAGCAATCCGGCCGTGCGGGCCTGCTCGGTTCAGCCGTCATCGGGGGCAAGGTCACCGACATCGTGGACCTACGCGCCGTGCTGGAGCAGGCCGGGCAGGGGTGGTTTGCTGCGCAGGCGGCTCGCTCGCGCGGTCCCTGCACGGTGCTGCTGGCCGATGGGTCCGCTTTCTGGCGTGGCCTGGCGCGGTGCAGGCTGGAGATGGCCGGGCACAGGGTGCTGGAGGCCGCCAGTGCACAAGAAGCGCTGGCCAGGCTCAAGCAACACCGTGTGGAGGTGGTGGCTGTGGCGCTGGATTTGCCTGGCGGTGCGGGCGAACTGGTGGCGGGCATGAAACGTGATCCCGCTCTGGCCGGCATCCCGGTGCTGGCGCTGGCGGGGCTGGCGGAAACGCCGCCCGCCGGCCTGGACAGTTTCGCGGCCTGCCAGGCGAAGTTCGACCACGAGGCCGTGTTGGCCTCGATCGAACGGCTAGCGGCCGCGGTCGGCGTCCCGGCCGGCGATCCGGCCGGGGTGCGTGTCGGATGAGCGGCAAGACGGCGATGGAGGCAAAGGCGATGCTGGCAGAGACTCCCACGGCGACCGAGGCGCTCAGCGGCGCCGGGCAGTACGCGACGTTCTTTGTGGACGGCCTGTTTTTCGGCATCGAAGTGCTTCAGGTTCAGGAGGTGCTGCGCTACCAGGAGATGACGCGCGTGCCGCTGGCCCCCGATGTGGTGGAAGGCTTGATCAACCTGCGCGGGCAGATTGTCACCGCCATTGACATGCGCAGGCGATTGAATTTGCGGCCGCGCCCCGAAGGCATGTTGCCCATGAGCATGGTGGTGCGCACCGCCGACGGCGCGGTGAGCCTGCTAGTGGATGAAATCGGCGACGTGCTCGAGGTGGATCCGGAGAGTTTCGAGCGGCCGCCCGAGAATCTGGAAGGCGCGGCGCGCGAGCTGATCCGCGGGGTGTACAAGCTGAAGGACCGGTTGCTGCTGGTGCTGGACACCGAGCGCACGGTCGAGGTAAGCCACGCCCGCGGGGAGGAAGACTGAAGGGCGCGCCCGAGCGGGCACCCGCACGGGCCGGATCGCAGCCCGAAACGGACAAGTTCCGCTGAGGAAAGCAAGGAGGGGAAATGCAAACGAGGAAACGCACTGCGAGCTCGAGCACAGCGGTGCTCGAAGCGTGGGAGGGTCGCCATCCCGGACACCCGGAGGCGGAAGGGCCTCTTCTGCTCCGGGCAGAGCAAAAGGCGGAGCTGCTGGATTTGCTCCCGCTCCCGGTGGTGGCGATGGACCGAGATCATACGATTCTTTACTTGAATCCCGCGGCCGCCCAGGCGGCGGGCCGGACCGTCGAGGCTTCCTTGGGGGCCAAGTTCTGGGACCTGTTCGATAACCCCGGCTGCCGCGCGGGCACCTGCGCCGCCATGCGGGCGATAAGGACTGCGAGCGTCTGCGCGGGAGAAGCCCGCCCCGTCGTACAAGGCAGGGAACTGCCCGTGCGCGTCATCGCGGCGCCCCGCTTCGGGCCGGGGGGCCAGGTGATCGGCGCGACGGAGTTGGTTTACGACGCCTCCGAAGAAATTCGGGTTTCTAAAGAGATCATGCGGCTGGTGGAGGCGGCCCGCGACGGACGGCTTTCTGAGCGCGGCAAGGCCGACCAGTTCGAAGGCAACTATCGCCAGCTCGTCGAGGGCATCAACCTGCTCTTGGACGCCCTGATCGCGCCCTTGAACGTGGCCGCCGAGTACGTGGACCGCATCTCCAAGGGCGACCTGCCGCCCAAGATCACCGAGGAGTGGCGCGGCGACTTTGCCGAGGTCAAGAA
>JBMFPL010000526.1:0-2251 GCA_049969115.1 Bryobacteraceae bacterium
CTCGGCTTGCTCGAGCGGCGCCTCGGAGCCTTCCCACGTGCTGACCGCGATCGGCCTGAGCCGCTGGGACGCTCGCAGCAGCCTGAGGTTTTCGCTGGGGCGCTTGAACGACGAGCAGCAAGTGGACGCGCTGGTGGAGGCCGTGGCCGAAGCGGTGGCCCGCCTGCGCGCCCTGGCGCCGGTGGAGGAGCGTGCCTGAGCAGTTGACAGTGGCCGTCGCCATGAGCGGCGGCGTGGACAGCTCGACGGCGGCCGCTCTGCTGCTGGAGGCTGGCTGGCGCGTCATTGGCTTCACCATGCAGCTCTGGAACCAGCGGCGCTTGCCGGAGCTGTGGACGGGCGGCGCCGCCAGCGGCCGTTGCTGCTCGCTGGAAGACGTCTACGACGCGCGGCGGGTGGCGGAATATCTCGGCATTCCCTACTACGTGGTGAACTTCGAAGAAATTTTCAAGCGGCGCGTGGTGCAACCCTTCGTCGGGGAGTATCTGTCCGGCCGCACGCCGATCCCGTGCACGCACTGCAACACCTACCTGAAGTTCGGTGAGTTCCTCAAACTGGCGCGTTCGCTGGGTGCGGCCAGGATCGCCACCGGCCACTACGCCCGCATCCGGCGCGATCCGCAATCGGGCCGCTGGCTGCTGTTGCGCGGCGCCGACGCCAGCCGCGATCAGAGTTACTTCCTGTTCGGCCTCAGCCAGGAACAATTGGCGCATACTTTGTTTCCGCTAGGCGAGCTCTCCAAGCAGCAGGTGCGCGAGCTGGCGCGCAGCAAGGGGCTGCCGGTGGCGGACAAAGGCGACAGCCAGGAAATTTGCTTCGTTCCCGGCGGCGACTACGCAGCTTTTCTCGAAGCCTACCTGCGCTCGCGGGGCGAGGCGTTCGAGCCGCGCCGGGGGCCTATCGTGACGCGTGACGGGCGGGTACTGGGCGAGCACGCGGGCGTCCACCGCTTCACCGTCGGCCAGCGCCGCGGGCTCGGCGTGGCGGCTGGCGAGCCCCTGTACGTGGTCGCGACCGACCCGCGCGAAGGCAAGGTGGTGGTGGGCCGCGATACCGAGCTGCTCAGCGATCGGCTCGTCGCGCGCGAGGTAAACTGGATCGCGTTCGAGCGCCCGCCCGAGCGGTTGCGCGCGCTGGTCAAGATCCGTCACAAGCACGAGCCTGCCTGGGCCGAGATCCGTCCCTCGCCGGGCGGCGAATCGGCCGAGGTACTCTTCGAGGAGCCACAGCGCGCAATCACGCCCGGCCAGGCGGCGGTGTTCTACGACGGTGATCTCGTTCTGGGGGGAGGATGGATCGAGTGAGCCACGCTTGGCGTGCAGACAATGCGCCAGCCTCCACAGAGACTGAGCGCCAGGCGCCGTGGTCGCAACTTCCCGCCGCGCCGCTGACTCTGGAAGGTGCGGCGGTGCTTCACCAGGTGATGCGCCTCAGGCTCCGGGAATGGCGAGAGCTGCCTGCGGCCCGGCGCTCGGCCATGGCGGAGGCCGCGGCCGCGTGGCTGGCTGACGCTGAAGCCCGCCAGGACGGCCAGTCGGCTGTGTACTCGCTGGTGGGCGACAAGGGGGACCTGCTGTGGGTCCACTTTCGCCCCGATTTTCGCGAACTGCACCGTGCGCAGCAGGAGATGGCAGCGCTCGAATTGCGCGATTGGCTGGAGCCCGTTTGGTCGCTGGTGTCGGTGGTCGAGCTGGGCCTGTACGAATCCACCGTGAAGCTCTGGCAGGAGCTGGCGGCCCGCGGCGTGGCGCCGCACAGTGCGGAGTGGGAGGCGGAGGTCGGGCAAGTGTTGGAGCGGCAACGGAAGGCGATGCTGCCCCGGCTCTATCCTCGTTTGCCCGATGGGGACTGGATCTGCGTCTATCCCATGAACCGCCGCCGCGGCGAGTCGAAGAACTTTTACCGTGCGCCCATGCCCGCACGCCGCACCATGATGCGCGAGCACGGGGAGACCGGACGCAGGTACGCCGAGCGAGTGCGGCAGATCATCAGCGCCTGCACCGGGCTGGACGATTGGGAATGGGCCGTGGACCTGTTCGCCGCCGACCCGGTGGACTTCAAGAAGCTGGTTTACGAGATGCGCTTTGACGAGGCCAGCGCCGACTACGCCGAGTTCGGCCCCTTTTACATCGGCCTGCGTTGCCCGGCCAGCGAGCTTCCCCGCTGGCTGGCCAGCCGCGTCCCCTGAGACAACGCTCGTTCAGGCCTGCGGGGATACGAGCGAGGCGCGCCGCCGGTACATCTGGTAGAT
>JBMFPL010000527.1:0-2240 GCA_049969115.1 Bryobacteraceae bacterium
ATGTTAGCGAAGAGGAGTTGCGCCTGCTGGCGCGAGCCATGACGCTCAAATTCGGGCTGCTCGGCCTGCCCCAGGGAGGCGCCAAGGCAGGCGTGCGCGGGGATCCCGAGGTCTCCGAGGAACAGCGGCTCGCCCGGCTGCGGCAGTTCGTGCTAGCGATCCGACCGTTGCTCTCCAGCCGCCTCTACCTGCCCTGCGCGGACATGGGGACGGACAACCGGATCATTCGGCGCGTGCTCGTCGAGAGCGGGGTCCCCCTGCGTCACCGGGAGCTGCGGGGTTCCCGGTCGGGCTACTGGACCGCTTGCGGGGTGCTGGGCGCGGCCCGCGCTGCCTGCCGCCACGCCGGCTTGGACCTGGCAGGGTGCACGGTGGCGATCGAGGGATTCGGCGCCGTGGGTTCGGCTCTGGCGCAACTGCTGGCGCGCGCGGGAGCGACGGTGGTGGCGATCTCGACCTCGCGCGGCGCGCTTTACTGCGAGCGCGGGCTCGACGTGGACCGGCTCGTTGAGCTGGCCCGCGAATCGGGCAGCGGTGTAGTCGAACGTTACCAGTGCGCCGAACGCATCCCCAGGGAGCGGCTGCTCGAAGTGGAGGCGGATCTGCTGTTGCCCTGCGCTCGCCACCACACCATTCACGCTGGCAACGTCGCACACGTCCGCGCCCCCATTGTCGTGCCGGGCGCCAACGTGCCCATGACGCCGGAAGCGGAGGCGGCGCTGGAGGCGAGGGGCGTTCTCTGTGTCCCCGACTTCGTAGCTAACGCGGGTGGGACGCTGGGCAGCACCATGGAATTCGCGGGCATGCCCGAAAGCTCGATCCGCCGAATGGCGGAGCGTGCTGTCGCCGATCTCGCCGCGTGGGTGTTGCGCGAAGCTCCCGCGCGCGGCCTGACGCTCCGGAAGCTGGCCGAACGGGTGGCGCTCGAGCGCCATGCCCAGATCCGGGAGGACGCGGAACGCGGCAGCTTGGGTCGCCTTCTGTTCGCCACGGCGCTGGAGCTTTACCGGCGTGGCGTGATTCCAGCGGCCCTGGTCGGGCGGCTTGCGCCGCACTACTTCGCCCGGATCGCCCGGCTTTAGCCTTTCACGTGGCCGGGCGCCTCCACCAGCGAGAACAGGTACTGGCCGAGCATGGCGTCTACCCGGTCCAGGCGCACGCGGATGCGGTCGCCGACTTGGAAGGCGCGACGCGTGCGCCGGCCCACGACGCGGCGAGTGGAGGCCTCGTAGCCGTAACGATCGCCGGGCAGCGCCTCGACGGGCACCAATCCCTCCACGAACAGCTCTTCCAACTCCACGTCCAGGCCCGCTTTCGAGGTGCTGATCACCAGCGCATCGAATTCGTCGCCCAGCCGCTCGGCCATGAACTTCATCTTCTTCCACTCGACTAGCTCGCGTTCGGCTTCGTCGGCGCGACGCTCGGATTCCGAGCACTCCTGGGCGATGGCGGCCAGCGTGTCCTCGTCGAACGGCGGCGGGGCGCCTTCCAGCGTGGCGGCCAGAATCCGGTGCACGACGAGATCGGGGTAGCGGCGGATGGGCGAGGTGAAATGCGTGTAAGCGCCGGAGGCCAGGGCGAAGTGGCCGCGGTTCTCCGCGCTGTAGCGCGCCTGTTTGAGCGAGCGCAGCATCAGGTAGTTGAGGATGCGCTCCTCGGGTTTACCCTCCAGTTGCGCCACCAGTTTCTGGTAAGCGCGCGAAGTGACTTGCAGGCGCCAGTCGGTCAGCACGATGTCGCGCCGCAGCTTGCGGCCATCGCGTGTTCGCAGCACCTGCGGGAACCGCTGCCTGGGCACGGGACCGCCCACCAACGAGTAGCCGAAATGCGCGGCAATCTCCTCGAACTCAGCCACCTTTTCAGGGTCGGGCGGCTCGTGGATGCGGAACAGCGCGGGCACGCCCGCCGCCTCCAGATGCGAGGCCACCGCTTCGTTGGCGGCCAGCATGAATTCTTCGATGATGCGGTGAGCGATGTTGCGCGGCGCCTTGCGGATGCCAGTCATCTCGCCCCACTCGTCGAACTCGATCAGGGGCTCGGGCAGGTCGAAGTCAATCGCGCCGCGGCGCATGCGGCGGCGGTTGAGGATCAGTGCCAGCTCGCGCATCAACTCGAAGCGCTCCACCAGCGGCTGGTAACGGCGGCGCAGCCCCTCGTCGCCTTCCAGCAGCAGATGGACGTTGGTGTAGGTCATGCGCTCTACGCTGCGGATCACCCCGCGCACGAAGCGCTGCGAGACG
>JBMFPL010000528.1:0-2239 GCA_049969115.1 Bryobacteraceae bacterium
GCCCAAACGCACCACTAGGATGCGTGAACCGCCTGGCGGCTTTCGCAGTCCGGGGATGGCGCCCCGCGCCGGCATCGTCACTCTCTGCCGCTCCGCGCCCGGACATGTCGGATCAATTCGTTCCGCCGCGCCAGGTCGGCCTCTTCTTCGTTGACGACTTCGGCCGGTCGAAGCCTGGCGATGATTGCTTCCACGCCGGACGGGGCTGGAACCACCCAGTCCACCACGCCGAGCGCAGCCACGAGCTCGGCGCGGGCGGCCAGCGGCAGCAGCGCGTCGTCCAGATCGCGCACTACCACCACCAGCGTCTCGCCGCCAAGCCGCAGCTCCGCCAGCCGGCGCGCGTGAGACGCCAGCAGCGGATCGAAGTACCCGGTGACGACCTTCACCCGCCCGGCAGCCCGCCAAGCTGCGAGCCCTTCAGGCGACAGGATCTTGGTGCGCGTGTCCACTTCCCTCCTGCTCCCATTCGAGCAGATCCAGGGCGGCTCGCACCACCCGGTCCGGCGTCACTCTCAGCATGCAGCGGTGGTCGGTCGGGCAATCGCGCAGCATGCAGGGACTGCACTCGACCGGCTCCCGCACGATCGCCGCGCGCGGTCCCGCAGGCCCGGTCGCGAACCACTCGGTGGGGCCGAAGACGGCCACGGTGGGCACGTTCAGCGCCGAAGCCACATGCATGGCGCCGGTGTCGTTGCACAGGAACACCGCGCAGGCTGCGGCGAGCGCGATGAAATCTTTCAGGCACGTTTCCCCACTCAGGTTGATCGCCCGCACGCCGGCTCGCCGCACCCCCGCCGCCACGCGCCAACCCAAAGCCCGCTCGGCCGGAGACCCGAAGACCACGACTGCGGCAGACAACCTGGCGGCGAGTCGCGCGCCCGCCTCGACGAACCGCTCGGGCGGCCACTGCTTGGCCCGGCTGTTCTGCGCGCCGGGGCTGATCCCCACGACCGGCGCCCCGACGCCCATGGCTTCGAAGAGCTGGCGGCCGCGGCTCCGAGCCTGCTCGATTGCACTTAGCAGGATGGGCAGCGCGGGCGGCAGCTCGCCGGTCACGCCTGCACGTCTGAGCAGCTCGAGATAATAGTGCGCCTCGTGCGCCGGAATGCTGCCGCGCGCCGGAGGCTCGATCGGTTCGGTCAACAACAAGCCCCGCCCGCTCCTGGCGTAACCCGTGCGCCGCGGGATGCGCGCCAGCCAGGGCACCAGCGCCGACTCCCAGGAATTGGGCAGCAAGATGGCCCAATCGTAGCGGCGACGCAGCGTGGCCGCGAGCCGCCATTTCCTGCACCAGGCGCCGGCCCCGTTACCAGGAGGGTAGCAGAAAACCTCGTCAGCACAGTCCTCGCGCTTGAACAGCCCGACCACCCACGGGCGCGCCAGGATCGCGATGCGGGCGCTTGGAAAACAATTGCGGAGGCCGCGCAGGGCGGGCAGGCACAACACGGCGTCGCCCAGCCAGTTCGGCGCGCGAACCAGGATCCTCATGAAGCGGGAGGAGGGCGATGGACCGGCTTCGGCGGCGGGAACGGCAGGCGCTCGGGGATGACCCGCACCCCCGTGGTGACCTTGAACGGGGCAGGCCCCCCGAGTCCGTAGGTCAGCTCGACGAAGAACGCGGTCCAGCCCTGCGCCGGCCGCGGGACGCGCGCCACGTACACGCCATCACCCTGTTGCTGCAACGGCTGGCTCTTCCAGACCGGGCCAATGGCCTCCAAACGGAAATCGCGCGCTTTTGAGTTGGTGGCCTGCCAGAGCTTCACTTCCACCGGCCGCTGCGCCGTCCGCACGCGGATGGAGCCGTCGCGTTCGAAGCGCCAGAAAACCTGCGGACGCGGGCGGTTGTGCACGATGGCGTCGTAGAAGGCCGCCAGGCTGAAGTACACGTCCGAGTTCTTGAGCGAGTGATCGCTGTTGGGGATGTAGCGCAGGTGCTTCTCGCCCGGCAAGTCATCGAAGTAGAACCGGCTCGATTCGACAAAGAAGAACTGGTCGCCCGCCGAATTGACTATGTACTTGGGCATGGTGAGCCGGTCCCGGTAATTGTAAGGCTCCACGATTTTCAAAAGCGCGCGCAACTGCGGCGTGCCGAACCAGTCCATGATGCGCATGCGCTCGTAATCCCCCAGCGCCGGCGCCCAGAAACCATAAGAACGATAGTGGTGGGTGAGCGACTTCTCCAGGTTCAGCACGTCAATGACGGCGGGCGCGACCGCGGCCACGCGCGGATCCACCG
>JBMFPL010000529.1:0-2228 GCA_049969115.1 Bryobacteraceae bacterium
GGCGGTGCCCACCACCAGACCGATCAACGCGGGCGCCGTCCCCGCCGGGAAAACAACGAAGGAAAGCCCGCCGTAGGCGCCTGGGTCCGGATTCGAGTGGTGAATCCACGCGGCATAACTGACGCCCTCGGTGATCTCGGGCGAGCGCAGTTTCACTTCGCGTGCCGCAGCCTCAGGATAGCGCCCTTTGGCGGCGCCCAACAAATCGCGGGACACGGCCTCCGCTCTTTGCCTCCAGTTCGTCGTGCCCGGCGTGTGAATCAGCTCGACGAGCGCCTGCAAACCATCGGCTTTCATGGTCTTCCTTCGCCGGCGGCGCCGGGCATGCGCGCGTCAGGCCAGTTGTCGGAGCGGAATGGGGATGCGGGCAATCCTTCGGCGTTGAACAGCGTGGCTTCGGGGAAGTTCGCCCACGCGTAACGCACCGCCACCGGCTCTTTGATCTCGTCGCTCCAAACCACGACCGTGTCGCCCTCGATGGCGGCCTGCGCCGGGTGAAAGACGCGATCTGTGCCCGCGATGAGGAATTCTCTCAGCGTGCCGCCGCGCGCCCTCAGTCCCCCGCCTGTGTGATCGAACCACAGCCGCAGCCGGTTGCCTTCGCGTGTGGCTTGCCGGAAAATCGGTCCCGAGTAGACGATCTTCTCTCCGTAGACCAGCGCGCGGGCAGCCAGGCCCAGTCTCAACCCAACGTCCTGTTTGTTTTTGGGATGAATGTCCTTTTCCTCGCCGATGTCAATCGTCACCGCCATGCCGGTGTTGCGAAGCTCCAGCGTTTTCAACTGCGCTTCCTGCACGGTGGACCAGTAACCTTCCGGCGCAGCGTTGCCGTAGCTGGCCAGTTGGACGAACAGGAAGGGGAAGTCGCCCTGCCCCCAGGCTTGGCGCCAGTCGCGGATCATGGCCTCGAACAGCGTGCGGTACAGCCAGGCGTAATTGTTGGCATTGCTCTCGCCCTGGTACCAGATGGCGCCCCGGATGGCGTAAGGCGTTAGCGGCGCGATCATGGCGTTGAACAGTCCCGCCGGCGTGTGCGGATGGCCGGGGCCGAGCGGTTGAGCGGGTCGGGGCGGAGGCTCGCGTCCTTCCCTTTTGGCTTCGGCTGCGCGCTGCTCCCACTGCTTCAGGCTCTCTTCCCAGCGCCGCCTGGCGCGCGGCCAGTTCACCAGCACGCGGTTCCATTCCACCAGATAGGTTTGCAGGGAAGGTTCGGAAACCAGCGTGGCGCGGCTGGTCCAGGCCTGCGCGGGAGTGCCTCCCCAGGCTGACTGGATCAGGCCGACAGGCACGCCGAGCTTCTCATGCAGGTGCCGGCCGAAAAAGTAGGCCACTGCGGAGAAGCTCTTCACACTGTCGGGGCTGCAAGGCTGCCAGGAGCCTTCCACGTCATCCAGCGGCTCCTCGGAAGTTTTCAGCGCCACTTTGAACAGGCGAATGCGAGGATGGTTTGCGGCCGCGATTTCCTTTTCCGCTTCCCGCGAGCGTTCCACCGGCCACTGCATGTTGGATTGGCCCGAAGCCACCCAGACTTCGCCCACGAGCACGTCGCGGACTGTGATGGTGTTGCGTCCGGCGATGGCAAGTTCGTAAGGACCGCCGGCAGGCATGGGCCGCAGCCATGCCTCCCAGCGCCCGGATGCGTCGGCCGTGACAGACACCGTCTGGCCGGCCATCCGCACCGTGATCGCCTCGCCGGGGCTGGCCCAGCCATAAATGCGCAGCGGCTGCTCGCGCTGGAGAACCATGTGATCGCCGATCAGCGCGGGCAGGCGGACGTCCGCGTGCAGGCAGACGGCCAGCAATAACAGGACAGCAGCAGCACTGAGTTTTTTCATGTCGGGCTCCTTCGAGCCGGCTATTGTACATCGGCGGCGGATGCCACCGCCGAACGCTCGGCGGCCAACAACGCGGCGAACCGTCCCTCGAGGATCGCCTGGCGGATGCGCCGCATGCGCTCCATGTAGTAGTGCAGGTTGTGCAAAGTGGCCAGGGTCGAGAACAGGATCTCGCTTGCCTGGAAGAGGTGGCGCAAGTAAGCGCGCGAGAAATTGCGGCAGGTATAGCAGGCACACTGCTCGTCGAGCGGAGCGGGGTCGTCCTGGTATCGCGCGTGTTTGATGATGACGCGCCCGGCGCTGGTGAACAGGCAGCCGTTGCGCGCGTTGCGCGTGGGCAGCACGCAGTCCATCATGTCCACGCCGCGAGCCACGTACTCGGCCAGCTCTTCC
>JBMFPL010000530.1:0-2209 GCA_049969115.1 Bryobacteraceae bacterium
CATCGCCACCGACAATTACGCCGGCGGGCGCATGGCGGGCGAGAGACTGGGGCAGACGCTGCGCGGCAAGGGCAAAGTGCTCATGGTGGCCTGCCAGCCCGGCGCGGCCTCGACCCTGGCGCGGGAGCAGGGCTTCGAGGACGTCATGCGCGAGAAGTTCCCCGGCATCCGCATTGCCGACAAGCGCTTCGGCATGTCCGACTTCGCCAAATCGCTGGCCGTGGCCGAGAACATGCTCACCGCCCATCCCGACGCCGACGGCATGTTCGCCTCCAACGAAACCGGCTCAGTAGGCGCCGCCCAGGCGATCAAGGCGCGCGGGAGCAAGATCAAGCTGGTCGGTTTCGACTGGAGCCCCACGTTGCTGGAAGACCTG
This sequence comes from Bryobacteraceae bacterium, assembly GCA_049969115.1. GTDB lineage: Bacteria > Acidobacteriota > Terriglobia > Bryobacterales > Bryobacteraceae > DTHT01. The sequence goes on from JBMFPL010000530.1 coordinate 377, forward strand.
CGTGCGGGCGTCATAGATGCGCTGGTGGTGCAGGACCCTTTCCGCATCGGCTACGAGGCAGTCAAAACCGCTGTGCTCAAGCTGAACGGGGGCACGCCCCAGAAGGTTCAGAACTTACCGGCACGGCTGGTCACACGCGAAAACCTTGACGATCCTGATGTGCAGCGGCAGCTCAATCCCGACCTGAAAAAATACCTCGGCTGAGAGGCGCGGCTTGCCGGATAATGTAAAGCGTCGCGGCAAAGGAGGACTGGCATGCAAGCGGGTGAAGCACGGCTGATGTTGAATGTGTTTTTGCCACAGTTGGAATCCGAAATTGCGGTTACACGCAAGGTGCTGGCGGCCGTCCCTGCCGGCAAGGAAGATTACAGGCCGCATCCTTCCTCCAAAAGCGCCCTGGAACTGGCTTGGCACCTGGCCTCCTCGGACTGGTGGTTCCTGGATGGCATCGTGCAGGGCGGGTTCCGCTCGGGTGACGGCGGGATGCCCGCAGAAATACGCTCGGCGGCCGATGTCGTGGCCTGGTATGAGGGGAACGTTCCTCCCATGATCGAGCGGCTGAAGGCGCTCCGCGATGAGGAGCTGGCCCGGCCCGTGCCCTTGTTCGGCCTCATGAGCTGGCCGGCCGTGCAGTACCTGCTGCTCATGCTGCTCCATACGGCGCATCACCGCGGCCAGCTTTCCGCGTATCTGCGGCCGATGGGCGGCAAGGTGCCTGCGATTTACGGCGGCAGCGCCGACGAGCCGATGCAATCGCCGGCCTGACGGGCAGCTTCAGGCCGCCTCGCGCCGCGCCTCCAACAGGTCGAGGAAAAGCTGGGCCCCGGGACCGAAACGCTTTCGCCTGAGGTGGATGATGCCCAGCGGCCGCACTGGCGCCGGGTCCAGGGACAAGGCTACCAGACGCCCCTGCCGGACTTCTTCCTGAAGCATGGGCCAGGGCAGGATGCTCACACCCGCCCCCGCGACCACCGCTTCCTTGACCGCAGGGATGTTGTCGAAATGCATCACGACGCTCACCTCGACGCCGTGCTCACGCAGGAAGCGGTCAATGTGCTGGCGAATGGGGAGATCCTGGTCGAAGGCCACGAAACTGATTCCCTGTAGATCCTGGGGGCGGAGGGCGCCGCGGACGGCCAGTGGGTGTGGCGGCGCCGCGGCTACGACCATGCGTTCCTGGCGCCAGGGGCGCGCAGCGATCTCCCGGGTGGATTCGGGGTAACTGACCAGCCCGAGGTCAACTCGCCCCGCCAGCACCGCCTCGTAAACCTTTTCCGGGCGGAGGTATTCCACCTCGAGCCGCCCTCGCGGCAGGTGCTGCAAGAATTGCTCCCGGAGCCTAGCCATTTCGGAGATGCCCACCGAGTAGATCGCGGCTACCCGCACCACAACCTGGACTTCGCCCTTGAGCCGCTCCAGCGCAGCGCCCAGCTCCTGCTTGCGCCGCAGCACGTCCCGACAGAACTCGTAGTAAAGCCGCCCCGCCTCGGTCGGGCGCAGGGGCCGGCGGCTGCGATCTAACAGCCGGAGGCCGAGCCGCTGTTCAAGCTCCTTGAGGCGCTGGCTGACGGCCGATTGGCTGATGCCGCTGAGGGCTGCGGCGCGGGTGAGGCTCTTGGTTTGGACAATGTCATGGAAAAGCTGGAGATGGGTCAGGTCCACGGGGCCAGGTTAACATAAGTGCTTCTAATCTTGCAACCGCTTTTGTTTTTCCTTGACTTATTTTGATTCACGTGCTAAGCTCGCCTTCAAGCACCCTTTTCCAGACCATGCGAGAGCAGGACGCCGTCTATCGCCAGTTGCCGCGGCGGCAGGGACTATACGACCCCAGCC
>JBMFPL010000531.1:0-2207 GCA_049969115.1 Bryobacteraceae bacterium
TGCTTGATCCCGTGCTCGACGCCATGGAAGCGCCGCAGGAGGAACCACCGCGCCGTCTGCCCGCGCGCCACGTCGAGCTGGTCAACCCCCATCCGGACTGCCTCGCCGAAATCACCATCGAGTACCCGTATCTCCAGCACCGCTACGAACAATTCCGCGCCCAAATGTGCCCTGAAGGTCTCATTGACCGGCCGCGCGTGCAGCTAGCGCTTTTGCGTGAGGCCGAAGCCGGTTACCAGAAAAATACGGGCGAAAAGGTGGAGCACTGGCAGCGCGTGCTGCTGGCGCGTTACACGCGCAACCTGGCGCTGGCCGCGGGCGATCTCACTGCCGGGCTTTACGACATTACCGTCGCCGCGCGCTCCATCGTGGATGACAATTACGCCTGGGAAGTCTGGGAAGCCGCCAACCGCTATCCTGCGCAGAGGGAAGAAAGCGACCTGGAAACGCTGCGCATTTCGGGCGAAGAAGTCTGGCGCGACACGCGCAAGATCCGGCTGCGCAGGCGGCTGCCCCGTCCCAAGCAGATGCTGCGCCCGCTGCCCCTCAAGCGCCGCCCCAAGGAGAAATATCCGGGCGAGTGGGCGCGCCAGTTCGACGGCAACGCCATCTGCTCCTACCCGCCCGAGGACATCGTCATCGAGGACTGCGGCCGCCGGCTCAAACAGAAGGCGCGCAGCATCCTCTCGGAGGAGCGCTCGCGCACCGAGCCGTTCGCCGCCTCGCTGCTCGATGGCATTGACCTGCGCGAAACCATTCGCCGCTGGTACGAGGGCAAGATTTACGTTCGCCAGTTCCAGAAAATCGCGGGCGAGGTGGGCGCGCTCATCGTAATCTTCGACGAAGACCGGGAGAATCGCTACAACTGGCTGACTACCTGGCTGGGCGAGCACCAGAACGAATCCGACATGGCGTTTTACTCGACCAACCCCTTCGAACACCTGGTGGGCCCTGGCATCGGGCGGGCCGAGTACGGCGGCTTTCTGATGACTCTGCCGCCGCGTCGGATGGTGGACGTGTGGACGGATCCCGACTACGACTTCGCCCAAACCAAGCCCGAGCGGCTGTTGCTGGCGGCGCTGGATTACTCGATTCACCGGTACGTGGTCTACGTGGCCCCGCGCCCGCCGCGCTCCATCTTCCGGCAAATCGCTTACCGGCTGGGCCGCCAGATTCTTTACATCCCCATCGGGCAACTGCCCTCCGACAAGCTGAAGAAGATCCGCGTCGTCCACGTGCTGGACAGCCACGAACGCCGCAAGGAAGCCGCGCGGTATATCTGGTGAGCGGCGTGGGCAACCGGCAGGAGGCCGAGGGTAGACGAGCTACCGGCAGGGTCGGCCGCACAGCGGCGCTGGCGGCCGCACTCGGGATCTGGATTGTCGCGGCGTGACTGCTCCAGCCCGAATGCTTCGCGAGCAGTGATTTTTACGCGTTCTGGGCGGCCGCGCGTCTAGCGAACAGGGCAATCTACCATGCCCCGGCAGTGGAAGCGGTGCAACGTGCCGAGTGCGCCGCTGTTCGCGACAAACGGTTCATCCGCCCGGCAATCGAAGCCCTCGCTCTTTACCCGCTCGGGCGCTTGCCGTTCCGCGCCGCTTACGCGCTCTGGTTCCCCTCAATACCGCGGCCTGCCTGGCATCGATGCGCCTGATGGGCGCTCGTGGGTGGCGAACCCTCACCCTGGGCTTATACTTGCCGCTGATCTGGAGCTTCGGCCTCGGGCAGGATGCGCCTCTGATCCTGACCGCCTATGCCGCGGGCGCACACTTGGTGAGCCGCGGGCGCGGCCGGGCCGGCGGCGTCCTGCTGGCGGCCTGCCTGCTCAAGCCGAACATCTTTTTTCTTGCGCCACTGGTGCTGATGGCCCACCGACAAGGCCACGCGCTGGCAGCGATGTCCGTGACCGCAGCGGTCATGTATACAGTCGCAATTCCGGCCGCCGGATTTGACTGGCCGGCAAGATTCGTCCAGGCCGCACTGGCGAACGAGGCTCAAATTGCACCTAACATTCTGGGCCTCGCCGGGCTCATCCGGACTCTCGGGCAACCGGAGGGGCTCAGAATCCTGGTCGCCATAGGGGGCGCCGGTCTGGTCCTCGTGAGGACAACAAAGTGCTATGTGGAGGCGGCTCTACAGGGGGCGGTGGTGGGGGGACTGGCCTTCGGCCCCCGGGCGATGATTTACGACGGCGTATTTCTGCTGCC
>JBMFPL010000532.1:0-2187 GCA_049969115.1 Bryobacteraceae bacterium
GCCTCCACCGCCAGGTTGTCGGCATTCGGCATGTGCAGGTGCACTTCCTTGCGGGCGGCCACGTGCGGCGGGGCCTTGCCGCCGAACTTTTCCGGGTAAAAATTCAGGTACTGGCGGTTCAGCACCTCCAGAGTCCCTTCGTTGCCCAAAAACTGCTCGCCATAGCCGAAATGATCGTTGCCGAAGTAGCAACTGTAATTGATGTGGAAGCGGCCGGGGTACTCGTAGATCGCGCTCAGGGTGTCAGGCACCTCGCGATCGTCGTTCACCCAGCGGTAAATGCCGCCCGAGGCCATGCAGGAGAGCGGCACCGTCTTGTTGCACACGAAATTGGTAATGTCGGTCTGGTGCACGAGCAGGTCTGTGGAGATGCCTCCCGAATAGTCCCAGTAGAGACGCCACTGGTAGAAACGCGCCTTGTTGAACGGGCGCTTCGGCGCAGGTCCGAGGAACCGTTGCCAGTCGGTGTTGGTTTCATTGGCGTCGGCAGGGATGGTGTAACGCCACGCCGGGTTGTCCTCCAGCGAATTGCGGTACCAGAACGCCCGCACGTAATGGATTTCGCCCAGCAGTCCCTGCTCGACCATTTCCTTGGCTTTGATGTAAAGGGGATTGCTGCGGTTCTGGGTCCCCACTTGCACCACCTTGCCGCTCTTGCGGGCCACGCGCACGATCTCAGCGCCCTCTTCGATGGTGTGGGCGATGGGCTTCTCTACGTAGACGTGCTTGCCGGCTCTCAGTGCGGCGATGGTCATGCTATGGTGCAGGTGCTCCGGGGTGGCGATGATCACCGCGTCCACCTCGGGATCGGCCAGCACGTCGTGGTACTCGCGCGTGGTTTTGGGCGTGTTGCCGCCCATGGTTTGCACGCGGTCCTTTCCCCGCGCGATCCTGCCGTCATAGGCGTCGCACACCCAAGTCACCTGGAAGGGCGAGGAAACGCCTTGGTACAGCCTTTCCAGCAAATAATAGCCGCGGCCCCCGGCGCCGATCAGCCCGACATTAAGCCGCTCGTTGGCTTGCAGCGCCTTCAGTACGGCAGGCGCCCCGGCCAGCGCGGGCGCCGAGCGGTTGAGGAAGCTGCGGCGCGAAATGAAATCTTTCATGGCCTCACTCCTTGCGCTGTTTGTGAGAGTCCTATGATAACAACCGGGCAGCCTCAAGCGCGGGCCGGGGAGCTGCCACGCGGTGAGTTGCCCCGCCGCCCCGGGCGCGGCGCCTGCGCCCGGATCACAGTTCCCAGCTTCGTGTTATGGTAACGGCGTGCGGCGCGAAGCTCGCTATGGGAGGTTGGATTGGCGGCCACCCAGGGCCGCTGTGTGGGTCCTCGTGGTGTGCTGCCAGCTCGTGCGGGCTCAGCCCGCCGCGTTGGTCGAAGGCCGGAACATCACGGTCGAGTTCGACCGCCGAATGCACAGCCGGGTGATCGCCCGCCTGGACGGGCGGCGGACGCCCCTGGGCGACTTTTCGCCCTCCGAGTTTCTGCGCGCCGGCGGCCGGGATATCGCCGACCTCCAGTTGCGATCCATCCGGCGGCGGGCCGTTCGCGATGCCCTCGGCGCCGGGCGCCAGACGATTCTGACGGGCCAAGCCCCGGGCTGGGGCAAGATAGTCACCGCGACCACTTACGATGACTTTCCCCGCTCGGTGTTCTTCGTGGTCGAATACACGAACACCGGATCGGAGGAGGTAACGGTCGAGGCCTGGACGAGTCATCGTTACTCGATTTCGCAAGGGAGCCCGGCCGGCGATCCTCCTTTCTGGTCCTTCCAGCCTGCCTCCTACAGTAAGCGACCCGACTGGGTGCTGCCCCTGCGGCCCGGATTCCGCCAGGAAAACTATTTGGGCATGAACGCCACCGACTACGGCGGCGGCACGCCAGTGGCGGACGTCTGGCGCAGAGATGCCGGCCTCGCCGTGGGCCACATAGAGACCGTGCCGCGCCTGGTCTCGCTGCCCATCGAAGTGGGCGAGGACGGGCGCGCCACCATCGCGCTGCGACAGGCCGTGCAACAGAAGCTCGCGCCGGGAGGGCGGCTGAAAACTTACCGCACGTTCGTCGCGGTGCACAAAGGAGACCACTTCCAGTCGCTGCGGAATTACAGCCGGTGCATGGCCCGGCAGGGGCTGGCTTGCCGGCCCGCTCCCGAGAGCGCCTTCCTGCCCATATGGTGCGCTTGGGGTTAC
>JBMFPL010000533.1:0-2171 GCA_049969115.1 Bryobacteraceae bacterium
CCCGCAGGTGCCTGTCGAGGTGACGTTAGAGGCCTTCAACCCCATGATCCCGCTGGAAACGGACGATTCCAGCCTCCCCGTCGCCGTCCTCACCTACCGGCTCCGCTCGCTCGCACCCTTGCCGCTGCGCTGCGCGCTCGCCTTCTCGATCATGAACCCGGTGGGCTACGATGGCTTCACCCGCCTTCGCGGGCGCCGCGCGCCGTTCTTCGGCCAGAACCGCAACCAGTTCCGCCGGGAAGGATCGCTGGCCGGCATCTTCATGACTTCCGACAAGTACGAACGCGATTCCACCCGTTACGGTTCCATGGCGCTGCTCACCGACCAGCCCGATCTTTCCTGGCGCATGCGCTGGGAGCACGGCCGCTGGTGGGACGAGTTTCACCGCTGGTGGGACGAGTTTTTGGAGAAGGGCCGCTTCCCCAACCTGGAAGCGTCGCTCTCGGAGGATGGCGAGACCGAGTATGCTACGCTGGCCGCAAACCTGGAGCTGGCTCCCGGCGCTACAAAAGACGTGACTTTTGTTCTGTCCTGGCATTTCCCCAACACCGAGCTTTACTGGACCAGCGAACTCGAGCACCGCGGCCGCGCCCTGCGCAACCACTACGGCACGCGCTGGCCCTCGGCCTGGGAGCCCGCCCAGTACATGTTCCGCAACTTCCGCTCCCTGCGCGAGCGGAGCCTGCGCTACCGCGATTTGCTCTGGAATTCTTCGCTGCCCGCGGCCGTCAAGGACGCGGTTTCCAGCCAAGCCTCCATCATTCGGACCAACACCGTCATGGTGATGGAAGACAAAGTGGTGCTGGCCTTCGAGGGCTGCAACGACAACGCCGGCTGCTGCCCCATGAACTGCACTCACGTTTACAACTACGAGCAGTCCATGGCCCACCTCTATCCCGACCTGGAACGCAGCATGCGCGAGACCGATTTCCTGGTTAACATGCGTCCGGACGGCTCTATGAGTTTCCGCACGCCCGTGCCGCTGCGCCCCGGCGGCAACAAGATGCAGCCTGCTGCCGACGGCCAGATGGGTTGCATCATGAAGGCGTATCGTGAGTGGCGGCTTTCCGGCGACGATGCCTGGCTGCGCAAGCTCTGGCCTGAAATCAAACGCGCGCTCGAGTACGCCTGGCAAAGCTGGGATGCCGATCGCGACGGCGTCATGGAAGGCGAACAGCACAACACCTACGACATCGAGTTTTACGGACCCAACTCGATGGTGGGCACCCTTTATCTGGGAGCCCTGGAGGCGGCGGCGCGCATGGCGCGCCATTTAGGGGACAGGGAAGCGGCGCAGCGCTATTGCGAGCTGCGCGCGAAAGGCTCAAAGCTGTTGGACGAGCTGCTGTTCAATGGCGAGTACTACATACAGAAGGTAGACGAGAAACAGGAGAAGGCATCGCGCTACCAATACGGCGAAGGGTGCCTGGCGGACCAGTTGCTCGGGCAATGGTTCGCGGAGGTGGTTGACCTGGGCAAGCTGCTGCCGGTCGAGCATATACGCTCGGCGCTGGCGGCCATCTTCCGCTACAACTTCCGCAAGGACTTCAGCGACTTCGCCAACGTGCAGCGCATTTACGCCATCAACGACGAGCAGGGCCTGCTGCTATGCACCTGGCCGCGCGGCAAGCGCCCGCGCCTGCCTATGGTTTACTCGGACGAGGTGTGGACCGGCGTCGAGTACCAGGTGGCGGCCCACTTCATTTATGAAGGCATGGTGAAAGAAGGACTGGCCATTGTGGAGGCGGTCCGCGCCCGCTACGACGGGGCGCGGCGCAATCCCTGGGACGAGTTCGAGTGCGGGCACCATTACGCGCGGGCTATGTCGAGCTGGTCGCTGCTCACCGCGCTAAGCGGCTTCGCGTTCTCCGCGCCGGACAGAGAGATGCGATTCCGCCCGCGTCTGCGCCGCGCCGAGTTCCGCACACTCTACTCAGCGGGCGTAGCCTGGGGTGAGTACTGGCAGCGCGCGGGCAAGGACAGGCTGGAAGCGGAAATCAGCGTCGAAGGGGGGCGGCTCGAGCTGGCCCGCCTGCGCTTGCCTTTCACAGGCCCCAAAGCGAGGGTGGAGACCCGCGGCCGCGCCCGCGCCTCCCTTCGCGCCGGGGAAGCGCTCATCGAATGGGACCAGCCGGTCGTCATCGAGCGCGGCCAGCGCCTGCGTCTCACCC
>JBMFPL010000534.1:0-2160 GCA_049969115.1 Bryobacteraceae bacterium
GGAAACCGGCCGCACCTTCGAAGAAAACGCTGTCCAGAAGGCACTCTACTATAGCGCCTGGGCGCCCGGCCCACTTTTTGCCGAGGACTCCGGCCTCGAAGTGGACGCCCTGGGCGGCGCGCCCGGTGTTCTTTCCGCGCGTTTCGCCGGTCCCGGTGCCACGGACGAGGCCAACAACCGGCTGCTGCTCGAACGGTTGCGCGGCGTGGTGGACCGTAGCGCGCGCTTCGTCTGCGTGGCCGCGCTCGCCGAGCGCGGCCGCCTGCTGGCGACCTTCCGCGGCGTGGTCGCGGGCCGCATCGCCCACGAACCGCGCGGCTCGAACGGCTTTGGCTACGATCCGCTGTTTTATTACGAGCCCTTCGGCGCCACCTTCGGGGAAGTTCCCGCCGAGATGAAGATAAGCGTCAGCCATCGCAGCCAGGCCCTGCGGCAAATGTTTGGCTGGCTGGCGGCGGAGGCCGCCCGGCGTCCCTGAGGCCGGGCGTTCAGAAGTCTTCCGGGCGGATCCAGAAGCTCTCTTGCCAGGCGCCGCCGGGGGGAACGCTCTGCAACTCGGGGTAGCGGCCCGCGTGCGCCAGGTTGAAAGCGTTGGTCACCCCCGTCATGGGCTCGAAGCAGATGAAATCGCGTCCCTTGGGGGCGAAGATCACCGCCACGGGAAATTTCGATCCGAACAGAACCGAAATCTTTTGTTTCTTGCCGCGCACCCAGAAGTGCGACCGCCCCGAGCCGTCCCGCGCCAGCCCGGTGAACACGTCATCCAGATGCGTTCCGCGCAGCAGAACGGGATCCGACAGCCCGGCCGGTGCCCGCTCCCCCGTGGGCAGCAACTCCGCGGAGAGCACCACTCGCTCGCGCGCGGGCACGTGCACCTGCCAGTCATCACGCGGGGAATCGGAGAGACGGTAATAGGTGTGGAATCCCATGGAAAGCGGCATGGGCTCGCGCGCCAGGTTCTCCACACGCAGCCGGACCTCCAGCTCGCCGTCACGCAGCCGGTGCGTCATCGCCAGCACGTGCGCGAACGGGAACTGCGCCATCAGCTCGGGATAGCGGAAGAACTCCAGCCGGCTCGTGGTTTCGGCGCCCTCGGGGCCGGCCTTGACTTCCGCCAGCTCCCAGGCCCCCGAGTACACCAGCAGCCCGTGGATGGGCTTCCCGTTCTGATCGCGCCGGAAGTTGCCCAGGTGCGGGTTGAGCAGGTATTTGTTGCCGTTGGCGAAGTACGCGTCGCCGTCGAGGCGGTTGGCCCACGGCGCCAGGAAGGGATTGCCTCCCTGGGTCGGTTTCGCCTTGAGCTCGCCCGGGCCCGAATACGGCGCCCAGAAGATGTTCTGGCCTTTCACCGTCATGCGCCAGGCGTTGTTGCCCAGCGAGGGCGCGATGAAGACCTCGATGCCGTGCCCGGCGTCGGCCAGGCGAACCACCTCCACGCCATCCATCTCCGTGCGCACGGCGACGTAGTTCTGTCCGAAAGCCACAACGCAAGCGATAAGAGCAAGAAGCGGCAAGGTAAGCGATTTCATGGCGGGCTGTCCACCGGTCTCAAGTCGAGTTGCGTTTCCTGCTGGCAGCAGGCGCAAGGGCCAGGCGTATAGGAGCGGATCGAACAGACATCGCACCAGTAAGTGACGAGGTATTTGCTGCCCCTCTCCACGACCAGAACATTTTTCTCATAAAATGGACCAGGGCGGAAGCGTCCCTGCCCCGTGCGAGTCCCGGTGATCTCCAGTTGGCGGCCCGCAAGGCGCCTGTCGCGCAGCACTTTCATGGTGTCCTCGTCGCCCTCGAGGGCAAGAGTTTCTCCCGCCGCGGTGCGCAGCCGCGGCTCGCCGTCGCGGCCATGCTCCAGCGCGCCGCGCACGGTCACCCGCGCGCCGGGGGCGGCAATGGCAGGCAGCGCCCAGACCGCCTGCACGAAACGACGCCGGTTCATAGCTTCATTGTAGCCGCGCCCCGCCCGCGACACGCTTTGCTGGCTTTGCCGCGCCAGCGGCTACAATAAGGGCCGTATGCGGCGGGCCAGGCTGCGCGGCGCTCTCATCGGCTGCGGCTTCTTCGGCCGCATCCAGGCCGAGGCCTGGCGCCGTATTCCCGAGGCGGAGATCGTCGCCGCCTGCGATCGCGACCTCGCACGGGCGCAGCAGGTTGCGCCGC
>JBMFPL010000535.1:0-2151 GCA_049969115.1 Bryobacteraceae bacterium
GGCGCCACGCTGGGCGGAGCGCTCAGCCCGCGGCAGCTCGCGGCCGAGGAGCGCTTTCAGCGCGCGACGCGCGGCATGCCCTCGCCCCGCATCCGTGACGTGCAAGCGATTGCCACCGCGCCCGCAGGCTTGCGCCTCGTGGTGGTGAAGATCCTGACGGATCAGAATGGCCTCTACGGCTACGGCTGTGCGACGTTCACGCAGCGGGCCGAGCTGGTGGTGGCGGCGGTCGAACGCTATCTGAAGCCCTTCCTGCTGGGCAAGCCCGCCGACCGCATCGAGGATGCCTGGCACGCCTGCTACAACTCCTCCTACTGGCGAAACGGCCCCGTGCTCAACAACGCGCTGAGCGGCGTGGACATGGCGTTGTGGGACATCAAGGGCCGGCAGGCCGGCATGCCGGTTTACCAGTTGCTCGGGGGCAAGTGCCGCGAAGCGGTGGACTGTTACGCGCACGCTTCCGGGCCGGACATCCCGCAAGTCATCGAGAACGCGCGCAAGCTGATGGCACAGGGCTTCCGCCACATTCGCGTGCAGGTGGGCATCCCGGGGATGGCGGCGTACGGGGCGGGCCGCGGCGAAGCGCGCGTCGAGGCCCTGCACCCGGGCCCGGTCTTCGAACCCGCGGTCTACATCCGGCGTAGCCTCAGGCTGCTGGAGGAATGCCGCAAGCAATTGGGCGAGGAAGTCGAGCTGTTGCATGACGTGCACGAGCGCATCTCGCCCACCCAGGCGCTCCAGTTCGCCAAAGATTGCGAGCGGTTCCGGCTGTTTTTCCTCGAGGATCCTCTCTCGCCCGAGGACATCGGCTGGTTCCGCTTGTTGCGCCAGCAATCATCCACTCCGATCGCCATGGGCGAGCTGTTCAACAGCCCGCACGAGTGGACACCGCTGATCGCCGAGCGGCTGATTGACTACATCCGCGTGCACGTCTCGCAGGCCGGCGGCCTGACGCCCTGCCGCAAGATGGCGGCGCATGCCGAAATCTACGGCGTCAAAACGGCCTGGCATGGGCCGGGCGATGTTTCCCCCATCGGCCACGCCTGCAACATCGCGCTCGATCTGGCCTGCTGGAATTTCGGCATCCAGGAGTACACGCCTTTCAACGAGCGGGTGCGCGAAGTCTTTCAGGGTTGCCCGGAGATGAAGAACGGCTACCTTTACGCCAACGAGGCGCCGGGCTGGGGGATCGAGGTCGATGAGAAAGCGGCCGCCAGATATCCTTTCGGCAGCTTCGAAAGCGGCGAGCGCAAGCGGCTCAACGGAGGCTGGGGCGAAATCCGGCGGCGCGATGGCACGATCATCAAGCAGTAAGCGGCGGCTTACTCATTGCGTTCAGGGCGTGGCCCGCTTGCCGATGTCGAGGCGGCGCTGGTTCGGTCCGTCCTGCTGTTCAAGGCGCTGGCCGGCGGAAGCGACCGGGAGCGCATCTTCAGGTTCGCTGGAACCAGGCGCGACGGGGAGCGCGGTAGCGCACCGCCGGCTCGGGTGTTTCCACCCGCTGCCCGCGGGCGCGCGACTCGAACAGGAAATCGAGCCCGCCGCTGACCAGTAAGGTCCGTTCCACAGGGTGGACCGGCTTGCCGGTGACGAAAAACTCTTCGATGCACCAGACCAGGCCATCGAAGTGCGGAAGCTCTCGCGAGGGCTTGACCGGACCAAAGTGGGTGGCGAGCGGCCGTTTCTCCCCTCGCAGTTTCGCCGCGAACACCCAGCCGGCGTGGTGCTCGTTCAACATGTAGGTCGCCGTGCGCAGGCCGTCGCGGTAGTCCACCAGGAACAGGGCAGGGAGCTTGCAGCTCCGCTCGGGCGGCCCGGGCTTGGCGCTGGGGCTGGTGGCCAGCGCCGCCTCCAGCAATGACGCGCTCCAACGTCCCGGGCCATTGCGCCACTTCCAGACCGCTTCCCCCTCCAGCCACTCGACCGCGGCCACGCCTGTCTCCCCGCCGCGCCGCCTCTCCACCATGCACTGGAGACATTCCAGCGTGTGAAAGCCATAGGCGTCGAAATCGCCGTAGCCCGCGGCCACCGCGTGCTCGATGCGGCAGCCCCACGGCAACTCCAGCTCCGGCACGCGCACGGTGACCGGGATGGAAGAGATGGGATGAGAAGGCCGGTCTCGTGCGGGATGCGTTACGCTCCCAATGAGAT
>JBMFPL010000536.1:0-2106 GCA_049969115.1 Bryobacteraceae bacterium
GCCTACATGCGGCGGGTCGCCAACACTCGCTGGAACAAGAGCGGCCAGGACATCTACGACATCAACTTCACCTTCCAGGAGTGTGCCGAGCTGGCCGAGCACTTGCACCGCGATCTCAGCTTGGATCGAGGCTTGCTGGTGCTGAACGGATGGATTTACGGCGGTTACGACAATTTGCATCCGGCCATTCTGCCGGCCGCTCCGGCCATCGGCGGCGATGCTGGCCTGGCCGCATGCGCCCGGCGGGTGAAAGCGCTGGGCGGGTGGCTGTTCGGCCTGCATGACAACTATCAGGACATGTACCGGGACGCGCCCTCCTGGGACCCGTCCTTGCTGATGAAGAACGCGGACGACTCGCCCCGGCAAGGCGGCGTCTGGGCGGGAGGGCAGGCCTGGCTGATCTGCTCGCGCAACTGGCATCGCGGCCGCAGAACGTGCCCGGGGTGGTAAAACAATTCGCCCCTGACGTGTATTTTTCGGACACGGTCTTCGCCGCGCTTCTGTACGAATGCCACGATCCTGCGCACCCGCTCACCAAAAGCGACGATCTGCGTTCCAAGCAGGAACTTTGTCGTTACATCCGCGGGATGGTCGGCCTGTTCGGCTCCGAGGAGGGGCGCGAGTGGGGCGTGCCCGTGGCCGAGTACTTCGAGGGCCTGATGTCCCACCGCACCCGCTTCCAGAATCCGGACCAGAGCGACATCGTCGTTCCCCTGTTCCACCTGGTTTTTGCCGACTGCATTCCCATTTACGCCCACCAGAGCGACCGGCCTCGGCCCGACAACCCCTCCTATATCCTCGACCACATCCTCTACGCGGAAATGCCGGTCTACTTCTTCGGCCGCCACCGTTACTGGGAAGAACCGGAGGCCCACTACCGGCCGCCTGCTGACGCCGGCGAGCGCCTGGTTTTCGCGCGCGACGGCCGTTTCAATTTCATAGATCAGTTCATCAAGAATACTTACGAAGTGCTCAGTCCGCTCCACCGCGTCACCGCCCTGCTGCCCATGACCGATCACCGCTTCCTCACCGCGGACCGGCGGGTCGAGCGCACGCGCTTCGGCGAGGCGGTCGAGATCACGGTGAATTACGGCCCGTCCGACTACGAGACGCCGCGGGCCACGTTGCCCCCTGGGGATTCCTGATCGAGTCGCCGCTACTGGTCGCCTTCCACGCGCGGCGCTTCGGCCGCCTGCGTTACGGTACGCCCGCGCTTTTCGTGCTCCGCAGCGAGGACGGCAAGCCGCTGGCCACCTCGAACCGCGTGCGCATCTACCGGGCCTTCGGCGAACGCGTGGTCGAGTTCCGGGGCCGGCGGATCGAGGTGGAGACGGAGCGCATCCTGCCTTGAGGCGCTACAATAGCGCCAGGGATGGTGGATCCGAAATTGCTCAAGAAAATGCAAGAGGACTGGGATGAGCGGGCGCGCGTCAACGCCCGCTACTTCGTGAACACGGCCCGCGCGGACTGGACCGACGAGGAATTCTTCCGTTCCGGCGAGCAGACCGTCGCCGAGGAAATCCTCACCGACATGATCAACATCTGCCAGGGCAAGGACCCCAAAGAGATGCGCGTGCTGGAAATCGGCTGCGGCGCCGGGCGTGTTACGCGCGCCCTGGCCAGGTTGTTCGGGGAAGTTCACGGCGTGGATGTCAGTGGCGAAATGGTGGCGCTGGCCCGCGAAGCGCTGCGCGATTTCCCCAACGCCTTCGTTTACCAGAACAACGGGATGGATCTCTCGGTACTCCCGCCCGGGCTGATCTTCGATTTCGCGTTCTCCTCGATCGTTTTTCAGCACATCCCGAGCCGTGAAATCATCGAGAACTATGTGCGGGAGGTCAACCGCGTGCTGCGCCCGGGCGCGCTGTTCAAATTTCAGGTTCAGGGTGACACCCGCGTGCAAAGCACGCCGGACGATACTTGGATCGGGGTGGCTTTTTCCGAGGATCAGGCGATCGAAATGGCTCTTCGCTGCGGCTTCGAACCACGCTACCGGCACGGCGCCGGCCAGCAGTATTTCTGGCTGTGGTTCTTCAAAACGGGCGAGCCTCAGCCGCCCGCTCCCTCCAGGTGAGCGTTTTCAGCCGCTCCCTGCCCGGCGGAGAG
>JBMFPL010000537.1:0-2099 GCA_049969115.1 Bryobacteraceae bacterium
CGAGGCGGCCGATGCGCTGGCCGAGCTGGAAGAGGAGACCTCCGAGGAAATCCTGGAAGAAATGGACGCCGATCCCAAGGCGGAGGTGCGCGAGCTGCTGGAGTTCGCCGAGGACCAGGCGGGCAGTCTCATGAACACCGAGTATGTGGCGCTGAACGAGGAGGCGACGGTTCGCGACGCGGTCGAGGCGCTCCAGGGCAACGAAGATTTGCTGGAGACCCTGACTGCGGTTTTTCTGACGGACGCAGGCGGGACGCTCAAGGGCGTGATCCCGCTCGGCCGCCTGTTCATCGCCCCCGTCGGGGTGCGCTTGCGCGAGCTGGTTTCGGGCCCGCTCATTGCCGTCCGCGCGACGGAATCGCGGGACCGCGTGCTGGAGCTTTTCGACAAGTACAATCTGCTGAATCTCCCGGTGGTGGATGAGGAGGGCCGGCTGTGCGGCGTCATCACCGCCGATGACATCATTTCCGTGCTGCGGCAGGGTTAGCAGCGAGGCACCTATGGGTGGCGACAATCATGCTGAAGCGGATCCGGCGCCAGATCGCAATATTCTTTGCTGTCATCGGCCCCGGCTTCATCACCGCCATGGTGGACAACGACGCCGGCGGCATCTTCACTTACTCGCAGGCAGGCGCCAAATACGGCTACCTGCCGCTGTGGACGCTGGCGCCCATCGCGTTGCTGCTGGTCATCACCCAGGAGATGAATGCGCGCATGGGCGCGGTCACGGGCAAGGGCCTTTCCGACCTGATCCGGGAGGAGTTCGGACTGCGCGCCACGTTTCTGGTGATGACGCTGCTGGTGCTGACCAACTTCACCAACGTCATGGCCAATTTCGCGGGCGTGGCCAGCTCGCTGGAGCTATTTTCGGTACCGCGCTGGGTTTCGGTGCCCGTGGCCGCGGCCCTGGTCTGGGTGCTCGTGGTCAAGGGCACTTACCATAGCGTGGAAAAGATCTTTCTCGGGGCCTGCGCTTTTTACGCCTGCTACGTGATTTCCGCTTTCCTGATCGAGCCGGACTGGCGGCAGGCGGCGGCCAGCAGCGTGCAACCGGTGCTCATGCTCGATCCCGGCTACATCACGCTGCTGATCGGCATGGTGGGCACCTCGATCGCGCCCTGGATGCAGTTCTACCTTCAGGCGGCGGTGGTGGAAAAAGGCATCAGCGAGCGCGAGTACGCCGAATCGCGCATCGAGGTGATCGTGGGCTGCGTCACCATGGTGGTGATCGCGTTCTTTATCATCGTGGCCTGCGCCGGGGCCATCTGGGCGCACGGGCCGCGCGACATCGAGGACGCCGCCCATGCCGCCCAGGCCTTGAAGCCGTTCGGCGAATACGCCTTCGTGCTTTTCGCCGCCGGGCTGTTGAACGCCTCGCTGTTCGCCGCCTCCATCCTGCCGCTTTCCACGGCCTACTCGGTATGCGAGGGCCTGGGTTTCGAGGCCGGCGTTAACAAGAGCTTTCGCGAAGCCCCCATCTTTTACTGGCTCTACACGCTGCTGATCGTGCTGGGCGCAGGCGTGATCCTGATCCCGGGTTTCCCGCTGGTGCGCATGATCCTGCTGTCCCAGGTGCTCAACGGCGTGCTGCTGCCGCTGGTGCTGATCTTCATGGTCATGCTGGTGAACAAGCGGGAGCTGATGGGCCGCTGGGTGAACACGCGCTGGCAGAACGCGATCGCCTGGGTTTCGGTGGTCATCCTCATCGGTCTGACGCTGGCGCTGGTAGGCATCAGCCTGCGGGAAATGATAAGGTGAAGACCGGGGGCGGCAAATGAGGCGTGGCGGGAGCGGGACCTGGACGGAGGGGCGGGAAGAAGGGCAGTTAGCGTTCTGGAACCTGACGGTCGAGGAGCTGTGCGAACGGCTACAGACCAGCCGTTCAGGCCTGAGCTCGGCTGAGGCGCAGCGGCGGCTGCGCCGCCATGGCCCAAACGTGCTCCGTCCGGAATCGCGATGGAGGCCGCTGTGGGCTTTCCTGCGGTTCTTCGCCAATCCGCTGGTCATCGTGCTCCTGGTGGCCAGCGGCAGCTCGATCGCGTTGGGCGATCGGGCGGGCGGGGCGATCATCATCGCCATCGTGGCCCTGAGCGTGATAG
>JBMFPL010000538.1:0-2078 GCA_049969115.1 Bryobacteraceae bacterium
GAGGTAACCTTGCCGAGCGAACTTAGCGGGGGCTGGAACCCGGAACCTTTTCCGAGCACCAGGATGGCCAGTCTCGAGGTGTCGAGGTATCTGGCGGCCACGCGCGCAACGTCTTCCTTAGTTACTTTTTCGATATTGTCACGGTAGCGCTGCAAGTAATCACGCGGATAACCGTAATACTCGTAACTTACCAGCCGCTCGACGATTTTTCCGGTGGAATCGAATTCGAAGGCGAAGCCTTTCAGGATGGAATCCTTGGAGCGGGCCAGCTCATCCTCGGTGACGCCGCCCTCGGCGAGCCGCCGAATCTCGTTGCGCATGGCTTCCAGGATTTGCACAGTCGATTCGGTCTTGGTGGAGCCGATGGCAATGAAATAGCCTGGCCGGTCCCAGCCAGCCGCCCAATTGGAGCCGACCGTGTAAGCGAGGCCTTGTTCAGTGCGCACCTTGTTGAACAGGCGGGAGGCAAAGCCCCCGCCCAAAATGTCGTTCATCACCTCGAGGGCGAAGTAATCGGGATCGTCGCGGCGGCCGTCGAGAAAACCCATAGCTACCCAAGAGTTGGGCATATCGTCCTTGACGATCTGATAGATACCCGCCCGGTCACGCGCCGCTGTATCCACTGGCGGCACGGAAGGCTTGGGGCGACCGCCGCGCGGCCAGGCGCCAAAAGTCTGCTCGATTTTTTTTCGCATCGCGCCCGCTTCGAAATCGCCCCACACTGCGAGGATCATGTTTTCGGGCTGGAAAAACTCCTGGTGGAAGCGGATCAGGTCCTCACGCGTGACGGAGTTGACGGTGTCGTACTCCGGCTGGCGCGCGTAGGGGCTGTCCTTGCCGAAGATGAGGCGCCGGAATTCGCGCGTTATGATCGCGTTGGGGTTGTCGTTGCGACGGGCGATGCGGTCGCGGGCCTGGATTTTGGCCAGCTCGATCTTGTCTTCGGGAAACGCGGGATGGCGGAGAATGTCGGCCAGGATGGTGAGGCCGCGGTCAATGTCTTCTTTGAGAACGGAGACGACGGCGCGCCCGGAGTCCTCCCCGATGGCGGTCTCCACCGTGGCGCCCAGCCGGTCCAGTTCCTCGTCCAGTTGGTCCCCGGGAAACTTCTGCGAACCTCCGGTGCGCATTACGGCGCCCACGATTGAGGCCAGGCCGGCCTTCTCCGCAGGCTCCCACCGCGATCCCGTGCGGATCATGGCCGAAGCCCGGATCAGGGGCAACTCATGGTCCTCCACCAGGTAGACCACCATGCCGTTAGACAATTCGAAGCGCAGCGGCTCCGGAGGCTGGATACGGCCGAGAGGCGGGTATTTGAGCAGCTTGTAACTGGACGGGATCTGCGCGGGGGCGATGGCCGCCAGGGCGGCCAGGATCGAGCAGGCCAGAAAGATTCTGCGTCGCATGGCTCCTCCTGTCAGCGCGAGCCCAGCGGCTCGATCACGGCCACCGTCTTGTTGGTGCGCGTGAAAGTAGCCTTGGCCACGCGCTGGATGTCCTCGGCAGTTACGGCGTTGATCTTGTCGAGCTGGCGGAAGAGATTGCGCCAGTCGCCCGTGAGCGCCTGGTAACTGGCGAGCTGGATGGCCAGGTTCAAATTGTCATCCAACTGCCGCAGCAAGCCGGCGCGGGCGCGCCGCTTGACGCCTTCCAGCTCCTCCTTGCTCACGGGCTCCCTGATCAGGCGCTCGATTTCCTCCTCGATCGCCTTCTCCACCTCCTGATTGGTCCGCCCGGGGGCGGTCATGGCATAGAAAATGAACAGGCCCGGATACTTCTGGCCAGGCATTCCCGGGAAGCCAACCACCTGCGTGGCGACTTTGCGGTCGCGCACCAGACCGCGGTACAGGCGCGAGGAGCGGCCCTCGCTGAGCAGGCTGCCGATGGCGTCGTAGACCGCATCGTCGGGATGGTTGATATCCGGCTTGTGGTAGCCGACCAGCACCATCCGCTGGGCTTTCAGCCACATGATCACCCGTCGCTCGGCTTCCTGCGGCGGCTCCACGGTGCGCAGGGGTTCCGGTTTGGGGGCGCTGGGCAGACGCCCGAAATAACGCTCCGCCAGCTCGCGCGCCCGC
>JBMFPL010000539.1:0-2066 GCA_049969115.1 Bryobacteraceae bacterium
CACCGACCTCCTGGTCCCGAACCAGGCGCTCTAACCAGGCTGAGCCACGCCCCGACCGGGGTTTCTCTTTCCAGTGTAATGCGGGCCGAGGCGGCAGGCAAGCGCGCGGCGCCGAGCACAGCGGCGAGCCACACCGCAGGGGCGTCCATAGTATACTCGGGAGCCGGAAGGCAAACATGACCAAGAGATTTCAGGGTGTTTTGGTTGCGATTGCAGTGGCGCTGGCAGGGCCGGCGTGGGCGCAATCGCCGCTGGGGACGATCACCGGGATCGTCAGTGATGCCCAGCAGGCGCGGGTCCCCAACGCGGAAGTAACGGCGATCCGCGTGGGTACGAACATTCCGTACAAAACCACGTCCGCTGAGGACGGCACTTACACCCTGGCCAATCTGCCGGTGGGCACGTACGAGATCACGGCACAGGCACCGGGATTCAAACAGTTCCGGCGTACGGGCGTAGTGCTGGAGGTGGCGCAGCGCCTGCGGCTTGACATCACGCTCGAGGTGGGCGCGCTGACCGAAACCGTCACGGTGAGCGGGGAGGTCCCCCGCGTGCAGGTGGAGCAGTCCAGCCTGGGTACGGTGATAGAGCGCCAGCGGATCGAGGAACTGCCGCTGAATGGTCGTCACGTGTTCAGCTTAGTCAGGCTGGTGGCCGGTGTGCGTCCGATCAACCGCAACCTGGACGGGTTCGCGGAAGTGAGCAACCAAGGGTTCTCGCAGATCCAGTTCAACGGCGGCCCGGTCTACGGCAACCAGTTCTTTATTGACGGCGGCATGAATACGGTGCCCGTGCACAACGAGATCTCGGTGGTGCCGATGGCGGACGCGGTGGAGGAGTTCCGCGTGGAGACCAACGCGCTGCGGGCCGAGTTCGGGCAGACCAGCGGGGGCGTGGTCAACGTGGCGACCAAGGCGGGCACCAACCAATTCCACGGCACCCTGTACGAGTTTTTCCGCAACGATGCCCTGGACGCGCGCAACGCCTTCGCCACGCAGCGCGATCCGCTCACCGGGCGGATCAAGCCGGTGCTGCGTTACAACCAGTACGGGGGTACGCTGGGCGGGCCAGTGCGGCTGCCGCGGGTGTACGACGGGCGCAACCGTACGTTCTTCTTCTTCGGCTACGAGCAGTGGCGGCACCGCACCTCGTCGTTGCGCAAGCAGACAGTGCCGACGGAAGCACAGCGCAACGGGGACTTTTCGACTACCTATGACGCGACCGGGAGGGTGATCCCGCTGTTCGATCCGGCGACCACGCGGCCGAACCCCGCGGGAAGCGGCTGGGTGCGCGACCCGCTGCCGGGCAACGTGGTCCCGCGCACGCGCATGGATCCGGTGGCGCTGAAGATCCTCGAGTACATGCCCAAGCCCAACGTGGCGCCGGAAGTGCCGCTGACCAATTCGCTGAACTTCCTCTCGCTTGCGGCGGACGCAATTAATCAGGGGGTGACCAACATCCGCGTGGATCACCGCTTCTCCGACAAAGACAGCGTGTTCTTCCGCTATTCGGGCACGCGCAACACGCGCCAGGGACGCGGCTGGGGGCTGGGAGTAGCCGATCCGGACACCTTGGCACGGCGCGACCAGCGGGACAACCACAACTGGATCCTGACCGAAACGCGGGTCGTTTCCCCTTCGGTGATCAATGAGTTCAAGGGCAACGTGACCCGGCAGAACCTGCCGTTCCTGCATCCCAGTTTCGGGCTGAACTTGCCGGACCAGCTTGGGATGCCGGCCATCATCCCGCGGGAGCTGTTCCCGCGGGTGGAAATTGCGGGGATGCTGCCCCTAGGGGCCAGCAGCTTCGCGGCGGGCATTCGCGCGCAGCATTACCTCCAGGCGGCCGACAGCGTGACCATCGTGCGCGGCCGTCACAACATCAAAGCCGGCACGGACCAGCGCTGGTTCCGCTTGAACTGGCGGCGCTTCGGGTACATTTCCGGCCAGTTCTCCTTCAGCGCAGGATTGACAGGGGATCCCCAGCGGCCCGCGGGGACCGGCGTGGGCATGGCCACCTTCCTGCTGGGCGAGGTTTCGGGCGGCACGCAGGAGTTTCTGCCCTCG
>JBMFPL010000540.1:0-2053 GCA_049969115.1 Bryobacteraceae bacterium
GGGTTCTTCGTGCAGAACGGGCGCGCCTTTTCTGGCCGGGTAGAACGTCCAGCCGTCGAGCCACCCCATGTGGAAAGTTCCCTCGGTGCCGTAGAAATAGCAGCCAAGGGGATGTTTTTCCGCCTCGTTGCCCGCATAAGTGCGGTGCTCCCAGGTGGCGATGAAGGACTCGAATTCGAAGACGGCCACCTGCGTGTCTGGTGCGTCAGTGGAATCGCGGCGGATGAAGCGGCCGCCGCTGGAAAAGACCCGGCGGTCCATCCAGTGCACGCCCCAGTCACCCAGGGTGCCGTTGGCGTAGTCCAGGAACTGCCGGAAGCCGCGCGGGTGGATCGCTTTGTTGAAGGGGCGCTTAGGGGCAGGCCCGCACCAGAAGTCCCAATCCAGCCCGGGGGGCGGGTCGGAGTCGGGCGTGGGCTGGCCGGGGCCGCCGGCCGAGTGCACGAACGCCCTCACCATGCCGATCTTGCCGATCTTGCCTGACCTGAGGAACTTCATGCCCGAGACATTGTGTGGCGACACCCGCCTGTGCAGCCCGACTTGCACCACGCGGTTGGCCGCGCGCGCCGCGTTCACCATCGCTCGACCTTCCAGGATGGTGTGGCTAATCGGCTTTTCCACGTAGACGTGGGCGCCCGCTTCGATGGCGGCTATGGTAGCCAGGGCGTGCCAGTGATCGGGCGTAGCTACGATGACAATTTCCGGCTTCTCGCGGGCCAGCATCTCGCGGAAGTCCTTGTAACGGCGTGGCTGGTCGCTGGTCAGCCCCTGGACCTTCTTCATGGTCGCGTTGAGCTGGTTCTCGTCCACGTCGCACAGGGCGACCACTTCGCAGGCGCCCGATTCGATGGCGCCGCAGGTGAGGATGTTGGTGCCCCACCAGCCGCTGCCGATCAGCGCCGTGCGGTACCTCCGGGCGCGCTGCGCCCCCAGGATGTGGAAGGCGAATCCGCTGCTGAGGGAACCGGCAAGGAATTTTCTGCGCTCCATGGCCATACCTGCGTGGGAAGAGTTACTGCGCTCGAGCCCGGCTCGAGCCAAAGGCAATGATACCGCAAGCAGGCTGGGGCGGGCGCCGTGGGGTCTCAGCGCACGACGATGGTGACGCCCGGCGGGCTGCGGTGGCCTCCGACGTTCAGCTCGACGGGCAGCGTGCCGGCAGGGAGGAAGCCAGCCGGGATACGCGCGTTGATTTGCAGCACGCCGGCGAGGCCCGGCGCGCTGCCTGCCCAGAGGATTTCTGCCGGGTGGACGCCGATGGTCAGAGTGACGGGCAACACGGGCCTGGGCAAGGGTGCTGCGGCCAAACGTCCTTCCTCGGAAGCAGGCTCCGTGCAACCTTCGCCGGTGGCGAAGAAGGTCACGATGGAGCCGCGGGGCGCAGGGTTCTCCGCCGAATTGAGCGTTCCGTCTTCGTTGATCGCCGCCGCCTGCCCGTTGCCCGTGGTGAACAACGCGGGGGCGGCCTCCGCCACCGCGAGCGTGGTCGCGAAGTGTAGGTCGCCATTGAGCTTGACTTCCAGCAGCGTTTCCTTTTGTCCCGCGATTGCGTAAGGCGCCTGCACGTTGATCTCATCGCGGCTGACATATAGCAGGGGCGACGGGCGGCCGTCCCAAAGAACTTCGACGCCGTTGAGTTGCCTAGCCAGTTTTCCGCCGGCCTCCAGCTTGGGGCCGGATTCACCGGCGGGGCCGATGCCGATGCCCTGGATGGTGACGAGCTGGCCGGGCGCTACCGGACCGGGCAGCAGGCTTGCGGCATGGAGCACCGTGGCCGTCGGCATTTGCAAAGGTTCGGCTGCAACCGCGGGAACGAGCACGCGGATGCGGTGGTTGTCCCGATCGGCGACGTACACGTTGCCCTGCCTGTCTACCGCCAGCGCCACAGGCCAGCGCAAGCGGGCCTCGAGCGCCGGGCCACCGTCGCCTTTCAACCCGGGCAGCCCATCGCCTGCGATGGTGCGGATGACGCCGTTCGCGTCGACCTTGCGAATGCGGTTATTTTCCGTGTCTGCGATGTAGAGATTCCCCTGCGCGTCCACGGCCACCGCCG
>JBMFPL010000541.1:0-2052 GCA_049969115.1 Bryobacteraceae bacterium
GGCTCGACTTCCTCCTGCCAGCATTGCTGCGACTGTTTCGCCTCCTGCTGCCGCTCCTCCCAGCGCTTCCGGAAGAACGGATTCGTCGGCCTCGCTGAGCGGTCAGGCAAGGGCTTCGCAGTAATCGGCCCAAGCCGAACCAATCCACGGTCACTCTGTTCTTGAATTACGCCGAAGCCGATCTCCC
Organism: Bryobacteraceae bacterium; assembly: GCA_049969115.1. GTDB lineage: Bacteria > Acidobacteriota > Terriglobia > Bryobacterales > Bryobacteraceae > DTHT01. The sequence goes on from JBMFPL010000541.1 coordinate 188, forward strand.
CGCCGCGCTCGCTGAGCAGGGCAGTCAACGCCTTCAAGTTCTCCTCGGAGATACGCGGCGTCCGGCTTTCCTGAATCGAGCCACTCAGATCTTGCATCACGCAGATCCGCAGGGGTGACGCCTTGCCAGATGCGGAGTCCCCGGCGGGTGCGGGTTGCGAGGCATTCTGCCGGCAACCGATCAGTACGAAAACCACCGAAATCCACGCTGCCAACTTCCGCATGATCACCTCAACCCTTAATACGAAGCCGCTCGCGGTTTCCTTTCATTCGCCGCTCGCTCGTTGTGCGTGAGCTAATGGGAGCCGGTGTGCGGGCGCGTTGGGTCGCCCAGCAACGGCCGGTCTCACTCGCCGGGGCGCCGCCGGTCCAGCGGCGGCTGTCAATTCGGGCGATGCCGACGCCCTCCTTCTTCAGCGCCTCGAGAAACTGATCCAGCACGGTGTGGCAGGAACCGTCAGCAATGCCCAGCACCTCGGCCTGAACCTGGCCCTCGGGTCGAATCTCCACCGCCAGGGCGCGCCCGCCCCGATCCTCAGCAAGCAGCCGGCCCTCGGCAAGCTGCTTCGGCTGGAACTCCAATCTCCGGCAGGCTCGCACCACGGCATCGGTTAGTGTCCGGTGGAATATCTGCTGGTGCTGCCGGCGGATGAGTTCGGGCCACTCGGCTAGAGGGCGAGCCCTGAGTTCCTGCTGAAGGCCGCGGGTGTCGGCCACGGCTAACGGCGCCACCGAGGCCAACTCCCTGACCAAGCGGGCTTCTTGGGCAGGGACCCGCTCAACGGCGGGCGGCACGGCCGAAGCTGTCAGGTTCAAAGGCTCGATGGCGTTAATGGTTGTGGGGGTTGTTGTGCCCAGCTCCTCCAGCGCCCGGCGGCTTTGCAGTGACAACCGGGTAGTTGCCAGCGCTTCGACAAGCGCACTGGCAGCGGTTGCGAGCACCAAACCACTGACGCGCAACGCTACGGTGGCAACGGTCATGGTCGCGGTTTCACTCATGATTCTTTCCTCCTTATTACGGCAACCTGCGAGTAAAAACGTTGGCGGACGTGAGCCCTGCATCGGCTTGCAGCGCGCCGGCCTCCAGCTGCTGCCGCAGGTAGGCGAGTTCTTCGACGGCTGGAGCTTGCCCAACTGCCTCCTCCGTGGAGGCTTGAGCTTGTCCGTTTTGCGCGGGAGGCTCGTGCGCCGGGGTAGGCGCCGTCTGCGTTTCCGCGCGGGGTGCGCCGGTCGGCAACAAGGCAGGCCCGGCGGAGGGAACCTCGGCCTCGGTTGCGGTCACGATGCGGCCTTGGCTTGCCTCGCGGATCAATTCGGTCGCCAAGTCCGTCAAACGAGGCTGGACCTGCTCGCTAAACTCGCGCTGGTGCTCGTCCTGCGCCTGCGCCATTTCGGAAGCCCGCTCGACGATGTCCCGGCTCAGTTCGTACTGCTGGCGGCGATTCTCTTGCTTTGCGCGGTCCAGTTGGCCGAGGCGGCGCAAGAAATTCAGGTACTCGACGGCTGTGGAAAAGAAATAACCGCTGACGATCGGGATGCTCGACGAGGCCAAGGCCATGGGCATCAAGATTACGCGCTCCGCGCCCTCGAACAAGCCTTGTCCCATGAAGAACGCAATGGTCGGCATGGCCGCGACGTAGAGCACTGCAAGGGCGTAAATGGGAGCTGCCCACAACCTCCGGTGCCGGCTCCGCAGGAAGATACCCATCTCCGCCCCCACGGTGTAGCCGAGTACGAGCCATGCAAACGCGACCGTGGCGCGCAGGGGAATCCGGAAGTCGACCGGCAAGTTCGCGTGGTCCAAGAGGAATTCGCTCAGCGGAGCGAGGATCACGAAATCCACGATCCAGGCAACCGCGAACAACG
>JBMFPL010000542.1:0-2037 GCA_049969115.1 Bryobacteraceae bacterium
CCTACCTCCAGTGCCGGTTCCCGCCGCGCCAGCTCGATCGCGTGGTCGAATGCCGCGCCGGTGGCCAGTAGGCTGGCCGCGCGCACGATTCCGCTCCGGCAGGCTTCCAGGATGCCCTCGTTGACGTCACGGGTGAAACCGAGATCGTCGGCCACCACGACCAGCGTGCGCACGGTCGCCATCAGAAAAGCGCGAGCTTGATCCGCAGATACTTCTTGGGATCGGCGCGGATGTCCTTGATCAGCCCGCGCAGCTCGCCCGTGACGCCATTAAGCGACTCGTAAAGCTGGGGATTCACCAGCAGTTGGCCCACGGTCCCCTGACCCGTGCTCAGGCGCTCCATCAACTGGTCGGCGCGGGCAACCAAGCTGTCCAGGCGCCGATAGAGGGCGTCGTCGGTCAGCAGCTTGCCCACGGTGCCCTTTCCACCGTTGATCTCCTCAATGGTGCGGCGCACTTGGGCGATGGTGGCCCGGGCCTCGTTGTACAGCGAAGGATCGCGCAGGAACTTGCCTGCCGTGCCCTGGCCTTGCTGCACGTCTTGCAAGATGGCGTCGAGCCGGGCGAGCGACGCGTTGAGCTGGTTATAGAGCTGCTCGTCACGAACCAGGCGGCCCAAGGTGCCCTGCCCGCTGTTGATGAATTCGACGATTTTCTGCGCTTCGTCGACGGTGGCCACCACGCGCCGGTAAAGTTCTTCGTCTACCAGGAACTTGCCGACCGTGCCCTTGCCCAGCTCGATCTGGCTGATGATGGCGTCCACGCGCTTGAGGATGCTGTTGAGCGAAGAGATGACGTTGTAGCTGGCCTGCACCACCTCTTCGAACTCGCGCACGTCCAGCGAGCGCAGTTCGCCGCCCGGCTGGATGTGCCGCGGACTGGTACCCATTTTGATGTTGATGTACTTGGTCCCCAGCACGTTCTCGGCGCTGATGGCGGCCACCGAGTCCACGGGGATGTCCTTGAGCCGGTCCCGCGGGATGGTCATGACGATGCGCACGATGCGGTTAGGCTCGCGCGCGCCCGACAGCTCGACGCGGGAGACGTTCCCGATGAGGATGCCGTTGAGCCGCACCGGCGCGCCGGTGGCCAACGCCGCCGAATCGTCCATGTAGGTGTAGATTATGGCTTCCCGGACGAAGAGCGCCTTTTGTCCGGTCATCAGAAAGATGAGCACGGCCAGGATCACGATGGCCGCGACGGCCATGAGTCCCACTTTCAGTTGCGCCCACCTGATGCGTTTGACCGTAGGCATATCAGTGTCCGCGTCGGATGAACTTGCTCACGTAGGGATCGCGCGAGGCCTCCAGCTCCTCGCGCGTGCCCTCGAAAACCAGCCGCCCCTCGCGCAGCACGAGGAACCGCGTTCGGGTGAGCCCGGGCGACGCCGGGCGAAGGCCGCCGCTCTCCGGATCCCAGCGGAATCCGGACAGAAAGTGCGCGTCCTGGAAACGGTGAGTCACCATGATCGTGGTGATGTTCTTGAGGTCGCGCTCCTTAACGATCAGCGCGATGATGGTGTAGGCGGTGATCGGATCCAAGCCCGCCGTGGGTGAATCGTAAAGCACCAGCTCGGGATCGGTGATCACGGCCCGCGCAATGCCGACGCGGCGGCGCATGCCCCCGGAAAGCTCGCTGGGGAACTTTTCCAGCGTGTGTTCCAGCCCTACGAAACGCAGGGCTTCCTCCACGCGGCGCCGCCGCCCTTCCGGGGAGCAGCGAAGCGAGGGCTGGTTTTCCAGCGGGTAACCCACGTTCTCCTCTACGGTGAGCGAATCGAACAGGCCGCCCTCCTGGAAAAGCACGCCGATCCGGGCGCGGATGTGGAACAGCTCGGATTCCGGCATCTCCGTGATGTCCTGCCCGAAAACCCACACGCGCCCGCTGTCGGGCTTGATCAGGCCCAGCGCGGTCTTCAGTAGCACCGTCTTGCCGCTCCCCGCGGCGCCCAGGATGACGCGCGATTCGCCGGCGTAGACTTCGAAGCTGACCTCGTCCAGCGCGCGCACCTCGTCGAAAACCACACTGACACGGTCG
>JBMFPL010000543.1:0-2037 GCA_049969115.1 Bryobacteraceae bacterium
CCGGCACGGACTCCAAGGCTGGCGGTCCGGACTACCTGCTGCTGTTCCTGCAAGCCAAGGCCATCGGCGAGAAGCTGGATTGAGGCTTTCGCGCAGCGTGTTCGCCGCCGCCACCGCCTTGTCGAGCGCGGGCGGGCTCGGGCGCGAGGCGTTGCGCCTGTGGTGGCGGAGCAACCCTGGACGCCTGGCTGCCGCGCTGTCTTTTTATTCCCTGTTCTCGCTCGCTCCGGTACTGGTGGTGGCAGTGGCTGTGGCGGGGGCGATCTTCGGCGAACAGGCGGCGCGTGGGGAGCTGGTGGCGCAGGTCAGCCGCCTGGTGGGCCCGGCAGGAGCCCAGGTCATTCAGAACGTTCTCGCCAGGGCGGGGCGCCAGCCCGCTGCGCAGTGGCTTTCCGCTGCCGGGCTGCTGGCATCCTTTCTCGGAGCCACGGCAGTCTTCGCCGAGTTGCAGGACGGCCTGAACACGATTTGGGGCCTGCCCCCTTCGGGCGCCGGTCTGCTGCGCATCCTCCGCGACCGGCTGTTGGCGTTTGCCATGGTGGTCCTGGTAGGGTTGCTGCTGCTGGTCTCGCTGGTTGCTGGCGCCGTGCTCGCGACCCTGCTGCGCTGGTTCGGGCCCGCGCTGGAGCACGCGGGGTTGCTGCGCGCGCTCAGCCTCGCCAGCTCGCTAGCTGGCGCAATCCTGGTCTTCGCGCTGATCTACAAGTTCCTTCCCCAGGCTCGGGTGGCATGGCGCGATGTCTGGGCGGGGGCCGTGGCCGGCGGCTTCCTGTTCGTGCTGGGGCAGTCCGCGATCGGATGGTACCTGAGCGCGAGCACGTTCGGCTCTGTCTACGGCGCGGCTGGATCACTGGCGGCGCTGCTGGTCTGGATCTACTATTCGGCGCAAATTCTGTACCTGGGCGCCGCGCTGACTCACGCCTGCTCGCGCCGCCGCTACGGGCCGGATTAAGATCGAAAAGCCATGCCTCTTACGCGCAGAGCATTTGTAGCCAGCGGGCTGGCCGCCGCCGCACCTGGCGCTGCTGGCGAGGACCGGCTGCTGTTGTGGTATCGCGAGCCTGCCGCCGACTGGAACGAGGCGCTGCCCATCGGCAACGGCCGCCTGGGAGCGATGGTTTTCGGGGGCGTTCCCACCGAGCAGCTACAGCTCAACGAAGACACGCTCTACTCGGACGAGCCCGGCCGGCGCGATCTCCCGCTGGACATCACACCCACGTTCGAGCACGTCGTGGGATTGCTCAGGCAAGGCGCTTACGCAGAAGCGGAAGAGTTCATCACCCGCCACTGGATCGGGCGGACGTGGCCCTGCTACCAGCCGCTCGGCGATCTCTACATCGAGTTCGATCACAAGGGGCGCATCGCGAATTATCAACGCGAACTCGATTTGAGCGAGGCGATCTGCCGCGTACGCTACGAACACCAGGGTGCGCGCTACGAACGCGAATGCTTCGCCACCTGTCCGGACCAGGTGATCGTGCTGCGGCTCGCGGCAGACCGTGGGGGCGCGCTCGACTGCCTGCTGCGCCTGGCGTCGCCCCACCCGACCGCGCGCGTGGAAGCAAATGGCGACGAGCTGGTGATGACCGGCCAGTTGCCCGGGCTGGCCGTGCGCCGCGCGCTCGAGTGGATCGAGCAGCGCGGCGACCAGTGGAAATACCCGGAACTGTGGGACCGCGACGGCAAACGGCGTCCTCACGCCAAACAACTGCTCTATGGCGATGAAATTCAGGGTCTCGGCATGCGCTTCGAGGCCAGGCTGAAGGCGAAAGTGAGCGGCGGGCGAGTCCGGATGGAAGGTGACCGGCTTCGCATCCAGGGCGCGCGGGAGGCAGTGCTGTTGCTGGCCGCGGCCTCCAGCTTCAACGGCTTCGACAAGAGTCCCAGCCGCCAGGGTGCCGACCCCGCCGCACGCACTCGCCCCCAAATCGCCGCCGCGGCTCGCAAAAGCTACGCGCAGCTCCGCGCGGCGCACGTCCGCGATCACCGCGCGTTGTTCGATCGCGTCCGTCTCCGGCTGGGGCCGCCAGGACCGGC
>JBMFPL010000544.1:0-2035 GCA_049969115.1 Bryobacteraceae bacterium
GGCTCCACTTCCTCGCGTCCGTCGGATCGCACCCGCACCGTGCAGGCCTCGTGGTAGATCTGCGGATTTACCCGGAAGTCCAACCGAGCCAGGGCATCGAGCAGCGCTTCCAGCCGGCGCGGTTCCGCCGTGATCCAGACGATGACCAACTCGCCTTCTTCGCCCACGAGGGAACGGCGGGGCGGAAGGGCGTCGGGCCTTGCCATCGTGTTTCCTCCCGTGCGGGCGCCGGGCCCGCACAGGCAACCGGCCCAACAACGAAAAACCCCGGGGCCAGAGGCCTCCGGGTCAGAAGCAAAGTCGCAGATGACCGATTGCCTTTAGCACTTTTTTTACGTGGTTGCAAGTAGCCAGGCCCTCGAGGCCGAAGGCCCTAAATCAATCCACGTCGCTTCTCAGCGTATCACGGCCTTTCGGGCGAAGCAACTCATTTCCGCTGTGCTGTCCGGCTGCGCGTGATCTGAGCGATGGAATTGGCGAGCGACTTGTCCGATTCCATTGGGACGTGATTGTCCCGGTTGGGTGCAGGCAGAGCGAACCCACGGAGTGCCCGGGCGCGAGCCGCCCCGGCGGCTCAACCGAGGCCGGATCGTTCGCCCGTCAGGCAACATTCGGCTTGGCTCGCATCCGCGTCGCCATCCGGCGGTGTGGGACTTGCGGCATGCGACGCGCTGCGCGAAGGCCGCCAACCGAGCGATTGCAACGCGAAAAGCAGCAGGAACCGTGGGTTGTGCGGAAGGTACCGCCGCCACAGCCGCCGGGGCTCAGAATACAGGCGGTAAAACCATTCCAGGCCAAGGTTCCGCATCCAACCGGGAGCACGGCGCTTGACGCCTGCCAGCAGGTCGAACACCTGGCCCACGCCGAGCATCACCGCGGGAATCCGGCCCCGGTGAGCCGCCATCCACAGGTCCTGTTTCGGCGTGCCCAATCCCACCAGCAGGAGTCTCGCGCCGGAGCGGCGGATTTGTTCCACCACGTCACGGTCTTCTTCATCCGTGAGCGGGCGAAACGGAGGCGCCCACGCGTAAGCGATGCGCAGGCCCGGGTATTCCTGGCGGATCGTTTCGAGCATCGCCGCCAGGACTTCGCGTCGCGACCCGTAAAAGCCAACCGGGATGCCGCGCGCGGCCGCCTGGCGAAGCAGCGGGGGTACCAGATCGGGTCCCGCCACTCGCCCTGCGCCTTTGAAGCCCAGGCTGTGCAGGCACCAGACCAAGGGCATGCCGTCCGGCGCGGCGATGTCCGCCCCGCTCAGCGCGGCGCGGTAATCGGGGTCGTCCCGTGCCAGCATCACGCTGTACACCGTGGCAAGGCATACATAACGAGACTGACCGGCGGCCGCCCAGTCCAGAACGCGCTCCAGCACGCCCTCCATGTTCAGGGGCGCGATCGGAACGTCGAGGATCCATCCCGGCTGCGGTTCGTGCTTGGCCCTCGCCGAAGCCAGCACGGGCCAGGCCAGGCTGTGCGCCCTGGCCATTCTTCGCAGGCTGAAGCGTTCCGCGACAGCGAGCGATGCCTGCTCGGCCGCCGGCAGCTCCAGCGCCGCTTCCATCGCGCGCGCCAAGGCGGCCGGATCACGGTCCTTCACGATGAACCCGTTCACGCCGTGGAGGACCAGCTCGCCAGCTCCGCTCACCTGCGTAGAGACGACCGGCTTGCCAGACGCCAGGGCCTCCAGCATGGCGTTTGACCAGCCCTCGGCGCGGGAGCCGAAAATTGCGACATCGGCAGCGTTCAGCCACAGGGCCACTGTCTCGCGGGGCTGGAAGCCGGTGATGCGAACCGCGTGCGCGATTCCGAGTTGCCGGGCGTATGCATCAACGGCGGCCCTGTCCTCGCCATCGCCTACGAAAACCAGGCATCCCGAGCTGCGCCGCGCGCGAAAACGCGCCATCGCTTCCAGCAGCAGGTTCCAGCCCTTGGCGTAGCTCAACCGGCCCACGGCCACGAAGACAGGACCGTCTTCTTCGAGAGCCAGGCTGCGGCGCGCCTCGCGCTGGTCGCGCGGGCGGAACAGCTCGGGGTCGAC
>JBMFPL010000545.1:0-2031 GCA_049969115.1 Bryobacteraceae bacterium
TTGGTGAGCCGGAGCTGCTGCTTCCTGGCTTCCACCCGCTCAATCGCCAGCAGGTACCGGACCGCGCGCCGCAACGCCTCGATCTGCTTCTTCTCCGGAATCGCCAGCCCAAGCCCATTGCGGAACCGCCTCGGGCGGTCGCCATACTTGGCGAGGTATTCCTTCGCCTGCCGCTCCTGCTCGCCCTTGCCTTCCATGGCGAATTCCAGAGGCAGATAGGCCACCAGAAACCGCGGGTCCTCGTCGGGGATGTCCTGGCTTTTGGAAGGCCAGACGATGGCCGCCTGATGCCCCGCGAGCCGCTCGTCCAGCATCTTCTTGATCTGGCTTCGAACCGGGCCGTTGCCGCGCGCCTGGGTCTCCTCGCGGGCGATCGTTTGTTCCGCGTCTTCGATGAGCTTGGTGACATTCGGGTCCTTCTTGAAGCAGTACCGGACGCCGTCGTAGTGCAGATAAAGGCAGGTGTTGCGAAGCTCGGCCAGGACGGCCGTGGCGGTGATGTTGTCCAGGTCGGGACCCACGCACGCTGCCAGCAGTTCATTCTCAGTAACGCCGGGCGGAAGCGTTTCCTCGCCGCCGGAGCCTTCCCTGCGAAGGCCTCCGAAGGAGTACAGAAGGATGGCCGTAGCGATCCGCGTGGCAGGCTTGACGCTTCCGAGCGCCGGCGTCTCCCGCGCCAGACGCTCGTCAATGCGTTTGGCCCGGGCGTTCGGCCCCTCGATGTCCGCCATGATTACCGGGTCGTAATCATTCTGGGCGCCCAGCTCCTTCAGGAGCCTGACGCGCACATCCACGTCGTTGAGCGGGACATCCCCGGCTCCAAGCAGCGCCGAGGCGCCACCATTCTTCTTGAGCGAGTGCAGGCAGCAAGCCAGGAACCGGAGCGCGCCGCGCGTCCGCTGGAAGGCATCCACCGCCGTCCAGCGCTCCCGCATGATGTCAATGAGCGCAGGATGGAACGGGTATGCCGCCCGTATCCGGTCGCGCAACACCAGCCCCTCTTCTTGAGCTTGCTGGCGCTCGGCGGTCGTCTCGGCTTGCGCCCACTTCATGCCGGTGATCACTTCCTGGTAGGCTGTCGCGACCTCCAAGGCGACGGCCGGATCCGGCGCACCGCCCAGCAAGCGCCGGTGGAGAACGTAGAGCACTTCATCTCCGGAGACGGGCTCCCGGAGCCGATCCACGCGCGCGGCCAGCTTGTCGATCGCAGCCAGCAGGCCCACGTTGCCCAGGGCTTCCCGGGCGCTCCAGGTCAAGGAGTAAACCAGCGCGGCGCGCTCGCTGCCCGCCACCTCCACGGTGAGGTTCTGGAAGAAATCCATGGCTTGCCGTTGGAGCGTGGAGTCCAGCACGCTCACCGCTGCGGCCCGCTCCATGTACTTGAGCACCTCGTCGAGTAGGATCAGAACCGGCCGTCCGTCGGCGCCCTCGGTCAGCAATCGCCGGATCACATCCCCGCCCGGCGCCACGCGGTCCTCGTCGTGCCCGGCCACCAGCGGGAAGGCCTTCTCCGGATCGATCTGCCAGGCGATCCAGCCCCACATGGTGTGGATTCTGTGGGACTGGCTGCCGTAGGACTGGCTGCCAGCCAGTCCCACCTCCTTCCCATCCCGCGCGTCGAACTTCTCCCCATCAAATACGGCCACGGCCACGTCGCCGGGTCGGGGGAAACTCTTGGCCTCCGGGATGAGGTCCAAAGCGGGACGGTTTCGCGCCGCGTGATACAGCGCAGCTAGGGTGTGCGACTTACCGCCGCCGAACGGCGTGCGCAGCTTCAGCACCCGGTTGTAGCCCGGCTTGCCGGCGAGCGACGAAAGCACTTCTTCGAGCAGCTTGCGCAAATCGGCCGTTAGGTAGGTAGCCCGAAAAAAAGCCTCCGGATCGCGGTTCACCACCGGGACATTCGGATCGCCGGCGGCAATGGCCCCCAGATCAATGGCAAAAACCGCCTCAGTCAGAGCGCCTGATTCCACGTCGGGGTGCAGCTTGACTGTATCGGTCCAGGGACGCAGCGTCCTTGTGCTCATGCCT
>JBMFPL010000546.1:0-2021 GCA_049969115.1 Bryobacteraceae bacterium
GTGCGTTTGGGCTCGATGGGCGACATCATTCACGTGCTGCCCGCCGTGGCCACGCTCAAACACAGTTACCCGGGATACGAATTGTGGTGGCTGCTGGCCGGGCGCTGGGCCCCCCTGGTCGAAGGCAATCCTTTCGTGGACCGGCTGCTAACGCTGGAATCGCGCCGCCCCGGCGTGCTGATCCGCGCCATCGCTGAGCTGCGCCGGGCGCGCTTTCGTTTTGCGGTGGATTTCCAGGGGCTGGTGCAGTCGGCGTTGCTGGCCACCCTGGCCCGCCCGGACGAACTTTATGGCTTCCATCAATCGGCGGTACGGGAGAAGCTGGCTACGGTGTTTTACTCGCGCAAGACACGGCCCCGCTGTGCCCACGTGGTGGAGCAGAACCTGGAGCTGGCGGCATCGGCAGGGGCCAGCAACGTGCTGCGCGCGTTTCACGTGCCGCGGGGCGAACCCGAGGGCGAGCTGCCTCAAGGGCCGTTCGTGTTGGCCAGCCCGCTCGCCGGGTGGCCCTACAAGCAATGGCCGCTGCACAACTACGGCATTCTGGCCCGCTTGCTCAAGCTGCGCTTCGGGCTGCCGCTGGTGGTGTGCGGCCCACCGGACGCGGGCGAATTGCTCGCCGGCGTGCAGCACGCGCGGATCCTTTTGACTGGCATCCCCGGGCTCATCTACGCCACCCGGCGCGCTGCCGCCGTGGTGGGCGTTGATAGCGGGCCGCTGCATTTGGCGGCAGCTCTGGGCAAAACCGGGGTGGCTATTTACGGTCCCACCGATCCCGCGCGCAACGGCCCTTACGGCGGCGCGTTCACGGTGTTGCGCTCGCCCGAGGCGAGGACCACGTACAAGAGGCGCCGCGAGGTCTCGCCCTGGATGGCCGCCATCTCTCCCGAGGCGGTTTTCGAGGCCCTGGCCGCCAGGCTCGAACAACTCGGCGGCCGGGCAGAAGCCGGTCTATGAGCGGCGCGCGTTTCCCCAAGCGGTACGCCGATCTGGCTGCCCGTGCGCGCGTGCCTGCGGGGTTCCTGGCGGCGCTCGTTTGCTGGTGGCTGGCGAAGCCGACCTGGACGTCGCTGCTCGCAAGTTTACCCTTGATGCTCGGTGGCCTGGCGCTGCGCGCGTGGGCGGCAGGGCACTTGGCCAAGAACGAGCGCCTGGCGACCAGCGGGCCGTACGCGTACCTGCGCAACCCGCTCTATGCGGGCACGGCGTTGCTGGCGGCAGGGATAGCGGTGGCCTCGCGGCGCTGGCTGGCGGCCCTGTTGCTGGCGGCATTCTTCGTGCTGGCCTACCTGCCCGTGGTCGAGCAGGAGGAACAGCACCTTCGCAAGCTCTTCCCCCAATACGAATCCTATGCGCGGCGCACGCCGCGCTTTCTCCCGCGCTGGAGGCGGAGCGGCGGAAGCGAAGAACATTTTTCCTGGCGCTTGTACTGGTGCAACCGCGAGCACCATGCGCTGCTGGCCTGGCTGGCGGGCCTCCTTTTGCTCGCGCTGAAAACCGGCAGTTGAACGGGCCTCCGCCGCTCACGGCTTCTGCGGCGGGCTGAAGATGGCGTCATCCAGCTCCACGTTGTTGCGGATCTCGCTGAACTGGATGAGGACCTTGCCCACCGGCATCTCCTGCTCGATGCGGAAGGGCGTCTTGACGCCCCCGACGTCCCGGTAATCGGAAAGCCATGCTTTCACTACGACGGTTCCCTGCGTGGTCTCCTGGGCCAGGTCCTGTCGCACGAGCAGGAACGTTTCGGCGTCGTAGTAGTGCAGGGCGGGCTTGCCGTCTGTGGAGATCAGCCGCACCAGGTAGGCCGGACGGCCAGCGACCTGCTCGACGCCGACCAGCTCCATGGAACGGTACAGCTCGCGCCACTTCAGGGGCCGGTGAAATTCGGCTTCCAACCGCACGCGGTCCAGATCGCGGCCGCTCAACCGCCGCAGCCCCTGCACCGGGTCCTCCTGCCAGGCCACATTGCCGTCGAAGCCCTGCCGGGTCCTGCCGAAGTGTTCCAGATCGGTGACGAGCAA
>JBMFPL010000547.1:0-2016 GCA_049969115.1 Bryobacteraceae bacterium
GGTATCCCGAGGTAACCCCTTGCTGATGAAGCAATTACTGAAACCCGAGAGTCCCGGGCAATCCGCACTCTGGAACCGGCTTTCCAGATTCTAGAAGTCGGCCCTTCCTGCTCATGGCGTATCATCGGGGTTTGAAGCCGCTGTTGATTGGCATCGCCGGGCCCTCCTGCGCGGGCAAAAGCGAGCTGGCCCGCAGGCTGGCGGTTGTGCTTCCCGCCACGGCGCTCTCGCTCGACCGCTACTACCGCGACCTCTCCCACCTCGCCCCCGAACAGCGGGCGAGCTGGAATTTCGACGTGCCCGAAGCGCTCGAACTGGAGTTGCTCGCCGGGCATCTGGAGGCCCTGGCGCAGGGCAAACCGATCGAGGTCCCCGTTTATGACTTTACGCAGCACGTCCGCAAGCCTGTCCGCGAGAAGCTGCTTCCCGGGGGCCACGTCCTGGTGGAAGGCTTGTTCGCCCTGCTGGATGAGCGCGTGCGGCGGCTGCTGGACTTCGGGATCTTCGTGGAAGCGCCGGACGATGTCTGCCTGACGCGGCGTATCGAGCGCGACGTGCGCGAGCGCGGCCGCACGCCGGAATCGGTCCGGCGACAATACGAGGAGACAGTACGGCCGATGGCCCGCCGTTACATCCTGCCCACACGTGCCTACGCCGACCTGGCGCTGGATGGGACCCAACCCCCGGAGGCGCTCGTCCAGCGAGTGCTGGCCGCGCTTGCAGCCCGCGGCCTGTGGGCGCCCCCTGCCGGCAACTAGGCGCGGCGGCCGATCAGCGCCCTTACCGCGTCTTCCAGTTCTTCCAGCGAGCGGCACGTGCGGATGGTAGAGCTGGCTCTGCCATCGAGGGGCGCGCCTCGCAAGCGGTCGGCCCAGCCGCCGGATCCTTCCAGGAGAAGGATGGGCCGCCCGTGAATCCAGGCAAAGCAGATCTCGGACAGCGTGCCCGCGCCACCGCCGACCGCGATCACGAAATCGCCTGCCAGCGCCGTCAACACGTTGCGCGCATGGCCCAGCCCGGTGGGCACCACCACGCTGCACCAGGGGTTGGCGTCCTCCATCCGGCTCGAGGGCACGATCCCGACCACCACACCGCCCTCCTGCCGGGCCCCGCGGCTGGCGGCTTCCATGACTCCGCCGAGACCGCCGGTGACCACGGTCACGCCCAGCCGCGCCAGCAGCCGACCAAGCTGCTCGGCCAGTTGCGCCACCTCCGGCGGTGGGTTCGCGTCGCCGATCACTGCGGCTTGCAAGGGCCGGCCTTTCCCGTGTGCCACGATCCGATCTCCTGCCCCATCTTATGCCGCCCGTGCCGGCCGGATTTGACATCGGCCGCCGGTTGCGTCATAGTGGCGAGAGAACATGCTGGAGCGAGCTCCCGCCGCGTCCCGCCGCACACTGGACCTCTCCGGCTGGCGACATAAGCGCGGCCTGAGCCTGGAGCAAATCGCCGAGGCCACCAAGATCAGCCTCGCTTACCTGCGGGCCATCGAAGAAGGCCGATTCGAACGCTTGCCGGGCGGCATTTACGACTTGAACTACCTGCGCCAGTACGCGCGCGCCATCCAGTTCGACGAGGAAGAATTGCTCGCTCATTACCGGGCGGTGACTGGGCAGATGCCGCTCGCTCCCCGGAGTGCGGCCGCTGACAACCGGGGACGGTTCCGCAGCCCCGCCTCCCTTCTGCGGGGCATCATTTGAAAGGGCTGAAGGCGTCCGCCCCTGGGGCGGATAATGGTGGATGAGATGGCGCGCGCCTTGCCGCGTCTGCGAACCAACCTCGATTTCATGCCCTCGCCCGTGCCTGACCGTCCGGGCCTGATGATCCGGGATCCCTTCCGCTACTCCGACACCACGCTGATTATCCCGCCGCCTTTGGTCCAATGCCTGGAGCTGTTCGATGGCCGGCGCACCGAGTTGGACTTGCGCGCCGCCCTGGTCAACATCACTGGCGACTTTCGTGTGGGCGAGCTGGTGGACAATCTCGTGAGCACGCTCAGCGAGGCAGGATTCCTCG
>JBMFPL010000548.1:0-1981 GCA_049969115.1 Bryobacteraceae bacterium
ATTCGATCAGGAGCCGGAGTTTTTCCGCCTCAACCGGCGCCTCTGTTCGAGCCTCCGGAATTTCGGCGCCCAGGATGGCGGCGGCCTCCTCAGCCGAGATCACCGCTTCTTCCAGCGACCCATCGGGAAGCCGGACGCGGCATTCGTAACCCGCGTCGTCGGAGGTGCCGAGCAAGCGCGCCTCTTCCAAGATCACGGGCACGTCGAAATGCCCGGGCAAGCTTATCCGCTGTCCGATTCGGGATGCCAGACGCCCTTCACTCACGGCTGCCCCTTCTTGTCCGGCCTATCCTCCGCGCGGACCGCGCAGCTTGGTTCCCCTGGCGCACCCATGCGTCCACTTCGGAAAGCTTGAACCGAAACAGACGTCCTACGCGGTGGGCCGGTAAGCCGCGCTGCGCAATCCATCTGTAGACCGAGTCCTTGGCCACCCCGAGGTGGCGAGCGACGCGTTCGACTCCAACCCAGCATTCTTCAACAGCCATTGGCCATCTCTTCGTTCCGGCTCCAAATCACCACAACTCGTGCCGACGAGATCAGGCATTAGTATACAAAACCAGACATGCCCGTAAACCAAGCGCGGAGCCAGCGGCGCCAGTTGCGCTGGAAGAACGCGATTCTGAACGGTCAGCAACAGTTAGCGAGCTCCTGGAACTTGGCCTTCTGGTCGGCACGGTGCTCCATCTGCGCAATAGGTCGTAGCGTCCGCTCGGTGATCGCAGGGCGGCGGACCGCGTCCGACATGGAGAGGATGTACTCTTGGATTTCCGGCGCGAGGCGGAGCAGGCCCATCACCTGGGTGACCCGAGCGCGGGTGATTCCCTCGCGGCGGGCGATGGCGGCCTGGCTGGGCACCTCGCCGGACTCGAGGAGGGCTTGCCACTCAAGGGCCTTGCGGAGAAGCTCGACGACGCGGGGCGTCCGGGCCACCTTGGGCGGCTAGCGGTTGCGGGGCCCAGGCGGAAGCGCGGTCACGATCTGGCCAGCGGGCACACGGCGTGTCAAAGTGCCGATGTTGCCGTTCTCGAACGCGCTCTTTGGCCCCAACGCGATCTCCACGGTCTGTCCGCGGTAGGCGGCAACGGGCGCGCCATCCAGGCCGTCCACGGCGACGTGGACGATGCGGAACCAGATTTCGGGCTGCGCCCAACCCGGCCGGCCGCGTCGAGAACTGTTGCACTCGGCGAGCCAGGTTGGAGCTGTCAGCTCTCCCCTAGCGAAATCTCCTTGCCCGTCTTGGCCATTAATCGCATGGCCGCTTAAGCGTTCGGCGGATCAACGTGCACGTGCCTCATCCGGCGCGGGCGGCGGGCTCACTGCCCTCGCCGACGCTGGGCACTGGCGCAGAAGTGCGCTGTCCAGCGTGCGTGCAAGCCCGGTGGCCGCTACCAGCCTCCCATTCAGCGCGCGTGCCTTGGAATGCGGTTCCGCCGATGCCGCGGAGCGGCAGGCAATCGCGGGGTGGTCAGGCTCGGAGCTGCCACTCTGTTCTGTGCGCGGTGTGCTCGACCCAGCCGGCCGGGCACGCAGTGCGGCCAGGTCGCTCTTGACGGCGGCGGCCCCTGGGGGGTACAAGGGTGAACAGGCCATGCCGGCGCGCAACCATATCGAGCTGCTGGCGAAGACTTTCCGAGTGCTCGAGGCCATGGCGCGCGGCGCCAGCGAGCTGCGCGAGATTGCCGCCTTGAGCGGGATCGGCAAGAGCGCCGCTTTCCGCATTCTTTACACGCTCAAGGAGCTCGGCTACGTCGAGCAGCCTGCCCCGACCGGACCCTACGGCCTCTCCTGGAAAATGGCCACGCTGGCCCCGCAGGCACTGGGCGAGCGGGTGGTGGCGCAGGCGGCGCGACCTCAGCTTGCGCGGCTCCGCGACCAGCTCGGCGAATCGGCGTGGCTGGCCGAGCTGCGCCGTGAAGGCGTGGTGTTGACCGAGGCGGCGCAGGCTCGCCACAAGCTGCGGCTCTCGCTCGATCTGGGCGAC
>JBMFPL010000549.1:0-1935 GCA_049969115.1 Bryobacteraceae bacterium
CGCTGCTGGCAGGGAGCGTTCCGCAGAAGACCAGGCGCGAGGTGGTCCGCGCGACCACCCCCGAGGAAGACGCCCGGCCCAACAGCGACCGGGTGCCGGATGTCTACGCCATCCCCGCGCGCCTGGAGCGCGTCGTGATTCTGCGTTTCAAGTACCAGACCGACCTGCTCGAGGGGCTGGAGCGCATGGTCCGCCAGCAGGCCATCCGCAACGCGGTGATCCTGGCCGGGGCGGGCTCGGTTCGTGGCTACCACGTGCACGCGGTGAGCAATCGAACGTTTCCATCCAAAAACGTTTACGTCCGCGATCCCACCGCTCCCGCCGACCTGGTCAGCATGAACGGCTACGTCGTCCAGGGCCGCGTGCACGCCCACGTCACCCTGGCCGATGGCGACAAAGCCTTCGGCGGTCACCTGGAGCCGGGAACCGAAGTCTTCACCTTCGCCGTCGTCACCCTCGGCGTGCTCGACGAGCGGGCCGACCTGAGCGGGGTGGACGACAAGACCCGGCGCTAGCGGCCGCGGGACGGTTGCCGCGCGAAGGCGGCACTCAGAAGGGTCCCGAATAAGGCACGAATTCGAAGCGCCGCGGGTCCAGCCCGCGCGCGGCGAGCTGGCGGACGCATTCTTCCACCGAATCCCCTACCGCTTCGATACGTCGCAGCGGCAGGCGCTCGGGCGAGTAGATCTCCAGGGCGATCCACTTGCCCCGCAGGGCCTCGGCTTCCTCGAGGCGGAGACTCGCTGGCGAACGCCCGATCAAGCGGCTGTGGTCCAGGCGCGAATCCGATGCCATCAGGCTAACGATTCTAGCGCAGGGCAGGCCGCGGGCCGCCGCGCCGGCAACGCTCAGCGCTTCTTGAGTTCCTCGATGAGCGCGGCCACGCCTTGACGACGGTAAATCTCCGCCAGCCGCTGCTCCTCGGCCGAAGGCGGCAGCAAGCGCCGCAGCCGCGGATCCTGCAATACCTGCCGGTCGGGAATCCAGATCTGCCCGTCGGCGAATTCGACCTGGGCGAGCACGCCGGTCATCGCCTCGACCGTCAGCGGCCGCCCGCTATCGTAGGAGAAGCGCAGCACGGCATTTTGAGAAGCCACCCCGCGGCCATCCGGCCCGAGCGTGGTTTCCGGAGCTGCGGGAATCGCGCCACCCAGATACTGCCGGCCCGCGCGGTCCCGCAACAACCACGCCACTTCGAAATAGCGCACGGGTCGGCCCGACCGGTTTCTGACTTCCACGCGCGGGGCGCGCAGCTCTGCCCCGCTGACCACCGCCTCGCCGCGCACGAGCTCGAGCGGTGCTCCCGGCAATTGCAGGCACGCCAGCTCCACAGACTTGCCGACAGCGGGGACTGGGGTGGCACGGCCGCGTGCGACCTGGACGTCCAGCCGCGGCCGTTCAGCCAGGATTTCCAGCATCCGCTGCCTTAGTCCCTCTACGCCCCCAGCCTCCAGCACTTCGCGGTAGTACTGGCGATCGCGACGCGCCTCCAGCTCCCAGACCGTCATCTGCCGCCGCGAGTTGAGCCGGTTCGGCCCATAGAAGGACAGGTCGTCGAACAGCACGCCATCCAGTTCGATTTCCACCAGCGGCCCCGGCGCGGCCGCAGGACGCAGCAGCCGCAAATCCAGCCGCACGGGGAAGGTCTCGCCCGGCTTGACGTCCAGCCCGGGCACGCTCACCGAGGCTTTGCCCCCTGGCGTCACGGCCTGTGCGGCCACCAGCAGCGTCACACCGCGGATCCGCTTGAGGCCGAGGTTGCGCAAGGTGAGCGAGGTGTGCAAGTCGAGCAACAGGGCGCTGCCGCGGGCAGTCTGCTGGGAATCGCCCCAGTCGGCCGCCACCAGCGCCACCGGTGCGTCCTTGGGGAAGTTCACCTTCAGCGTGCTGGCCGGGCGTGGGGCATCGACCTGCGCCCACACGCAGGCTGCCGCC
>JBMFPL010000550.1:0-1930 GCA_049969115.1 Bryobacteraceae bacterium
CTTCGTTCCGCCGCTATGAAGAGCCGGGCCTGAACAGCCGGATCTACTGGGGCGTGGAAACCTTTTCGGACGCCATCTCCAGCACCAATTTGG
Source organism: Bryobacteraceae bacterium (assembly GCA_049969115.1). Classification (GTDB taxonomy): domain Bacteria; phylum Acidobacteriota; class Terriglobia; order Bryobacterales; family Bryobacteraceae; genus DTHT01. Next base: position 94 of record JBMFPL010000550.1, read on the forward strand.
GCGCGCATTCGCGCTCCCGCGCGGCCGCTCTGGCGGCCTGGGATGCCAGGGCCCTGAGGCGATACTCGCTTTCGCTGGGGGTCAGGGTGGAAACATACCGTCCCGGGCGTGCACCGGTCAGCCCCAGCCTGGCTGGAGGCGCATGGTTGAGCCCGCGCCTGAAATGGCGCGCAGCGGTGGCGCGTGCGTTCCGCGTCCCGAGCTTCACCGACCTTTATTACCGCGACCCTGTTACCCGCGGCTCGCCCGATCTGAGACCGGAGAGCGCCTGGAGCGCGGAAAGCGGCATCCACGCGTATTTCGAGCGGATCGAGGCGGCACTGACGCTGTTCCAGCGCACCGAGCGCGACGGCATAGATTACGTACGCCGGCCTGGCGAGGCGGTGTGGCAGGCGGTGAACCTCCGAAGGCTGCGGATGCGCGGGCTGGAGTGGGAGCTGCGCGCGAGGCCGCGCTCCGGTGATACGCTCGAGCTTGCCTGCACTCTGCTCGAGGGAGTGAGGAAGACCCTGGGTGATGTGCAGACGCGCTACGCCGTGGATTACCCAGCACTCAGCACGGTGGCGCAGTGGCAGGGAACGCTCGGCCCGGGCCTGCTGGTGCGAACGCGCGCGGGCGCCTGGAGCAGGCGGGGGCGTCCGGCTTATGCCGTTTGGGACGGGATGCTGGCGCGGGATGGCGCGCGCCTCCAGCCCTTCCTGCACGCCTACAATCTAACCAGCACGCGCTACGAAGAAATCGCCGGCGTGCCCATGCCCGGCCGCACCATCGTCGCCGGCGTGACTCTGCGGTTGAGACGCTCGCCGCGCTGAGGGGTTGCGCGCCGTGGCCGCCGCGACGGTCGCGGTTGGGCTTTCCGGCTGGGCGTGCTGGCAGGGCGAGATGCCGTCCCTGCGAACCTTTCCAGCGTTGCTGCCCACTTGGCGCTCGCGGGAAAATAATATACTGGGCGTTCATCGCCGGGGCATGCCATGCTCGACCGTATCAGCGTGCGCGGGGCGCGGCAGCACAACCTCAAGAACATTGACGTGGAGATCCCGCGCAACAGCCTCACCGTGATCACAGGGCTGAGCGGTTCGGGCAAGTCTTCGCTCGCCTTCGACACCATTTACGCGGAAGGGCAGAGGCGGTACGTGGAAACGCTGTCGCCCTACGCGCGCCAGTTCCTGGACCAGATGGAGAGACCGGAGGTGGATTCCATCGAGGGCCTCAGCCCGGCCATCTCCATCGAGCAGAAAACCACCAGCCGGAGCCCGCGTTCCACGGTGGGCACGATCACGGAAATTTACGATTACCTTCGGCTGCTTTATTCCTCCGTCGGCATCCCGCACTGCCCCAACTGCGACAAGCCCATCACGCGGCAGAGCACCGAGCAGATCCTGCGGCAGGTCATGTCCACGCTGCGTGACCAGCGCATCATGATTCTGGCCCCGGTGGTGCGCGGGCGCAAGGGCGAGTACCGCAAGGAGCTCGAGCGCTACGCGCAGCAGGGCTACGTGCGCGCCCGCATTGACGGCGAGCTGCACGCTCTGGACGAGCCGGTGACGCTGGACCGGCGGCGCAACCACACCATCGAGATCGTGGTGGACCGGCTGGTGGTGAAGCCCGGCGTGGAGCGCAGGCTGGAGGCTTCGCTGGAAACGGCGGCGAAGCTGGCCAACGGCCTGGTGGTGGTCGCGCCGGTGGAAGGGGAAGAGCGGCTTTACTCGCAGAAACTGGCCTGCCCGGATTGCGGCGCCAGCGTGCCCGAACTGGAACCGCGGTCGTTTTCCTTCAACAGCCCTTATGGCGCGTGCGAGACCTGTTCGAGCTTGGGGAGCACGTGGAGCTTCGATCC
>JBMFPL010000551.1:0-1925 GCA_049969115.1 Bryobacteraceae bacterium
GGCTACGAGGCCTGCTTCCTCGCCGGCCTGCGCAAAATCGAAACCGGCGCTCCTGCGCACCGCCCCCGCAACATCCTGTACGCCTCCCTCTACGCCGCCGTTTCCCCCTCCTTCGTGGTAGACATCAGCGACCAGTTCGAGCGCCGCATGGAAGCCCTTTTCGCTTACCGGTCCCAGTATGGCTTGCGCGACGAGGGTACCGATCTGTTCCCCAGCGCTGAGGAAATCCGCGAGCGCCTCGCCGCCCTCGCCCGCTTCTACGGCAACCTCATCGGAACCCGCTACGGCGAACCCTTCGTCGTCAGGGAAACGCTTCGCTTGGACGACATCGTCGCCCTCGCCTCCCCCACCTTCTGATCAGGCCGCCGCCTCGATACGCTCCGGGAGGCGCGCGTGGGTGCAGCCGGTCAGGCGCTTCGCTCGCCCCTTCACACGGCGAAGTTGATCCGCGGCCACTGCGGAATCTCGTGCTCCGCCAATCCCAGCTCCCTCAGCACTGCGGCCCACATCTCTTCGAAGTCCTGCTGCGTGGCTGGGCGCGTGCCGTGCGCCAGCCACGACTGGTTCCGCCTCTCCAAGTACGGCTTGAGCCGCTCGTATACCCCCGGCAGCGCCCGGTCCTCTTCGTGCGGGCTCAGCGCCAGCGCCTCGAGGGCGTTCTGCAAACCAAGCTTCAGACGATTGCGCTCGGCTTCCAATGCCCTCGGGAACCGTTTCTGAAGCTCGGCCGCCACCTCGGGCGGAAGCTTGTCCAGCTCGACGATCCCCAACTTCGCGCCAAATGCCCGCAGCAGCCTGTCCTGGGCGTACAGCTCCACCGCACGATAGAGCCGCGCCACCGCCTCGTCGTAAAGGCCCTGGCGGGCGCGGCGCCTCGCGCACGCCAGCAGTTCGCGCAGGCACTCCGGATGCGGCCCGTCCCCCTTGACCTCTGCTTCCAATCGCGCGAAACGTTGCCTCAGGCCTCTCAGCCACGCCACCGCCTCGTGGTTCCCCACCTGCTCGAACGTCACCTCCAGCGCCTGCTGGCAGGGGCCCAGCTCGTGCAACAGATTGCGGAACTCGAGGCGGTCCAGCTTTGCCAGCAACCGGCACAGCGCCGCGTACGCCTTCACCGTCGCACGCTGATTCTCTGCCGTGTTCGCCGCTTCCTCCAGCAGCTCCGCCGCCTGCTCCACGTGGCCCCGCTCGTAAAACCTCGTCGCCAGCTCCCGCTGCCGGATGGCGAGGCGCGTCCACGGATTGACCCCCTCCACCGGACGCTCTGTGCCGCTGATTACCACCCCCAGCTCGCCCTTGTCCCGCTGTCCGGCAACGTAGTGGTAGTGAAGCACCCACTCCACAGCCGCCATCGCCAAGGCCGAGCTCATCGGCTTGGTGCCCCCGGTGTTATCGAAGTAAACCTCCTCGCCCTTCAACCCTCGCCGTTCCCGCCACTCGCGCAAGCCCGGCAGGCACGCCTCGTAACACTTGCCCAGATCGTTGGGATCGGACAGCCGCAACAGGTCGTATTGCGGCGAGTAGTCGAGCGCAGGCAGGATCTTTTCTTTCACCAGCGACTCCGTATCCTCGCTCACCACGAACAGCACGAACTCCACCGGATGCCACGTCAGTGCCTTGACGATCGGTTCGGGCGAACCGCCCACGGTGACCACCGCGCCGCGCATCGTTGCTTGCTCCGCCATCGCCGTCCAGTTTACAGCTCGCGGCCGGCCCAAGTATCTTGGGAGGGATGCCACAACCCGAACCGGGCAGCCTCACGCGGGCCGAAATCCTCCAGCAGCCCGACACCTGGCCCGAGACCTTCGCGCGCGTCCGCCAGGCCGCTCCCGGCCCCTTGCCGCCGCCCGTCCTGACTGGCGCCGGGACTTCGTGCTATGCCGCCCAAGCCGTCGAAGCAGGCTGGCCGGGCGCCCGCGCCGTGC
>JBMFPL010000552.1:0-1922 GCA_049969115.1 Bryobacteraceae bacterium
TGAGGTGGAGCACGCCGTAGCAGCAGCGCAGCTCCGGAGCGGGCGCACGAGTCCCTTCGCCCCGTTTCCCTGGCCGTGCCCGCGCGCGCCCGCTATAATCGGAGATTCCATGCCTGCATACCTGGCCTGCTTTGAACCCGCCTGCCGCGCGCGGTTCGAAATCAGCGATGTCATTTACACCTGCCCGCGATGCAGCGGTCTGCTCGAGGTCGCCTACGACGGTCCGCGGCCGCCTGCCGCCGTGCTCAAACAGCTCTGGCGCAGCCGCCGGCTGGAAAACACGCCGCTCGATCGGTCCGGCGTCTGGCGCTACCGCGAAATGCTGCCCTTCCTCGAGGATTACTCCGCCGTGGTGACGCTGGGCGAGGGCAACACCCCGCTGCTCGAAGCCCCGCGCGCCGCTCGCTGGGCTGGCCTCGACCGCCTCGCCTTCAAACACCAGGGCTTCAATCCTACCGGCTCCTTCAAGGACAACGGCATGACCTGCGGCATCGCCCAGGCGCTCCAGCTCGGAATGCGGCGCGTGGCCTGCGTTTCCACCGGCAACACCTCGGCGTCCATGGCTGCCTACGCCAGCGCGGCGGGGCTCCAGCCCATCGTGTTCATCCCCCACGGCAACATCGCCTTTGGCAAGCTCGCCCAAGCTCTGGAATATGGCGCGCTCACCTTCCAGGTGGAGGCCAACTTCGATCAGATTCTCGCCCTCGTCCGAACCCTGGCTGCCCGGCTCGGCATCTACCTGCTCAACTCCATCAACCCCTTTCGCATCGAGGGCCAAAAGACGATCATGATCGAGCTGATGGATCAGCGCGACTGGAACCCACCCGACTGGATCGTGCTGCCGGGCGGCAATCTGGGCAACACCTCCGCCTTCGGTAAGGCGCTACGCGAGATGCTCGCCGCAGGACTCATCACGCGCTTACCCCGGCTGGCCGTCATCCAGGCCGAAGGCGCCGCCCCGTTCTACGAGCTGTTCCGCTCCGGGCGCGAGCGGCTGGCGCCCGTGCGCAACCCTGAAACCCTCGCCACCGCCATCCGCATCGGTGACCCAGTCTCCTGGCCTAAGGCCCTCTATGAAGTGCGCGCCAGCCACGGCGCGGTGGAAAAAGTCAGCGAGCAGGAGATCGCTGACGCCAAGGCCATCATCGGCCAGTGCGGTATCGGCTGCGAGCCAGCCTCCGCCGCCACCCTCGCCGGGATCCGCAAGCTTCGGCAGCAGGGCTCGATCCGCCCTTCCGAGGACGTGGTCGCGGTGCTTACGGGCCACCTCCTCAAGGATCCCGATTACATTCACCGCTACCACACCTCCCAGTTGAGCTCGCCATCCGGTCAGCCGCTGGCGTCGCGTTATGCTAATCCGCCGCGCGTCGTCCCCTGCGACCCGGAGGCCATCGCCGAGCTGCTGCAAGCCGCAGGGCCGCCGGCCGGTTGAGCGCTCCCGCTGCTCCCCGCCCGCGGCAAGCCTGCCGATGGTTTCGGGAGCTCAAGCCTCGTGGTGTGCTTAACGAGGGGGAGGACACCACGGATGAGCGTGACATGTGGGGCGACGACCGGCCGCATCCCCGGCACTGGCGAGCACGGCCGGGCCCAAGCCTGAATCGAGCCGGGAACTGTCAATTACGCGGACCGCCTGCCGCCGCCTCCCCAAACGCCTCAAAGGCGAGCCGGCGAGGGCCGTCCGAATCTTCGCGGCCGAGGAGCCCGCGCCCCTCTCGGCCGCATCTTCTACACGAGGTGGGCATGAAGTACATCTTTTACTTCTGCAACCGCAAGCCTGAGAAGGTCACGGACGACCGCGTGGCCCTGCGGATCGCTCGCCGCCATCCCAGGCGAATCTGCAAGATTCTCGTGGGCAAACCGCCTTTCCGCGGAGAGATCGACCTGGCATCGCTCTACAGGAAGGGCAACCGCAACAATCAGCC
>JBMFPL010000553.1:0-1909 GCA_049969115.1 Bryobacteraceae bacterium
GAGCTGACCAAGCACCGCTGGATCATCGAGCGGGACTATCTGGAGTTAAAGCAGGAGCTGGGGCTGAGGCATTTCGAGGGTCGCTCGTGGCGGGGCTTTCACCACCACGCGACACTCTGCATTGCGGCCTATGGGTTCCTGGTGGCCGAGAGGAGCCGTTTCCCCCTCAGCGCGTGCCGGAGAGCTCGACCTCCGCCTGCCGCCGCAGCCGGAAGGATACCAGCCCCGGGGCGGCGCAGGCGCGCAGGCGTCGAATCGAGCCGGATTCGATCGCAACCCTGCGGGAACGGGTCGCTAGAGCACTGGCGAAGCAGCTTCCGTGCTGCCCTTTTTGTGGGACGAGACGTTTATGACCCAGTAGTAATAGCAGCCTGTGTCTAAAATCGCGAGAAAACATTTCTTCATTTAAATGTTTCATGGTATGATAGGGCATGGCCATGGGAACTCATCGCCACCGCCAGCAGCCGCGGCCGCTGTTCTACTACACCGAACTGGTCCAGGCGCCGGGACATCCCTTCTACCGGAAGCTGAACGAGGTGCTCCGGGCAGCCGGCTTGGACGAGTTCTGCGAGGGTGCGTGCCGACACTTCTACGCCGAGCGACGGGGGCGGCCGTCGCTGGCGCCCGGCGTCTACTCCCGGCTGATGTTAGTTGGCTTCTTCGAAGGGCTAAACAGCGAGCACGCCATCGCCTGGCGGGCGGCCGACTCGTTGAGCGTGCGCGAGTTTGTCGGCTACGGGCTGGAGGAGGCCACGCCGGGCCACGTGACGCTGTCGCGCACCCGGCGGCTGATCGACGGCGAGACCCATCAGCGGGTCTTCGGCTGGGTGCTGCGCCAGCTGGCCGAAGCGGGACTGATACAAGGCAAGACGATCGGCGTGGACGCCACCACGCTGGAAGCCAACGCGGCGATGCGCTCGATCGTGCGGCGCGACACTGGCGAGAGCTACCAGGAATATCTGAAGCGCCTGGCGGCCGCTGAGGGGCTGGTGGCCGAAGATGCGGCTGGGCTGCGGCGGATGCACCGGAGACGCCCCAAGCAGGTCTCGAATGCCGAATGGGTGAATCCGCACGACGCCGAGGCCGAGATCACGCGCCTGAAGGACGGGCGCACGGCGCTGGCCTACAAAGTGGAAGAGGCCGTGGATCTGACCAGCGGGGCGATCGTGGCGGTGACGACGCACCCGGGAGCGGCGCCGGACACGGAGACGCTCAGGGAGACGGTGTGTGCGGCCGGCGAGCAGCTGGCGGAGCTGATCGCAGTGGTGACCGAGGACGGCCAAGCGCCGGTGGCGCCGGAAGGGCTCCGCGAGGTGGTGGCCGACAAGGGCTACCACAGCAACGAGGTGTTACGCGAGCTCGAGCAGATGGGCGTACCGAGCTACATCGCCGAGCCGGAGCGGGGGCGTCGCCGCTGGCCGGGCAGAGCGGCCGACCGGAGGGCGGTATACGCCAACCGGGGGCGGATTCGTGGGGCGCGGGGCAAGCGTTTGCAGGCGGCGCGGGGCGAGAAGCTGGAGCGCAACTTCGCCCATCAGTTCGACAGTGGAGGCCTCAGGCGCTTGACGGTACGCGGCCGAGGGAACGTGCACAAGAAGGTCCTGCTGCAGGCGATGGCCTGCAACCTGGCGCTGCTGGTGCGGGCGCTCTATGGGGCGGGCAAGCCCAAAGCCGCCAGCGAGCGGGCGGCGCGCCTCTTTTGGACGCTTTTCGGGCTGCTCAGGCGGCTCCTTGGCGGGTAAACCGCTTTTCCTGGTTGATCCCACACCGCGGACACGATCGTTCGGCCCGAACTGGTCGTCCACACCCGGCAGTTCGCTTGTGAGAAGACAGGCTATTTTAGACACGGGCTGTTAGCCCAACTTCCGCAGTTCAGTGAATAAAGTCTTTGTTTTCAACGCGGACATGG
>JBMFPL010000554.1:0-1899 GCA_049969115.1 Bryobacteraceae bacterium
TCGGGCGAGGAACCGAAAACGTGCATGACGCCCTGCCTGGCGCTCAGGTCGCTGGCGAAGTCCTCCTGCCCGTAAGCGAAGTAAATCAGATACCGGGCGAAATCGCGGTACTGGGCGCCGTAGCGGCGGGCGAATTCCTGCTGGAGGCCGGGACTGACATAGCGCAAGGCAAACTGGCCGGCGTCGTGGTGGCTGAAATAGGCCCAGTCCTGCTGGATGTGCATCTCGTCGGAGTAAAGCGCCTGCAAGGGCACGCCGGCGGCCGCGTAACGGTCTACCAGATCGCTGAGAAAAGGCAGGGCCCTGGGGCTGAAGTAATCCATTTCCGGCGTGCGGTACTGCTGGATGACCAGGACGCGATCGAGGCCCGGTTGCCGGGCCGGGCCGGGCGAATAGACGCGGATGCGCTCGGCGCGGAAATCGCCGGCTCGCGCCTCGATGTTTCCCAAGCGCTCCACGCGCACGTCCGGCGTGACCTCAAACACTGCGGCAGGATCCACCACACGGTAGGGCGTGCCCGGCACCCGCGTTTCGCGAAAGGCGAACGCTCGTACGCCCGCGTCCTCCACGTCAACCGTGCCCTTGTTGTTCGCCCAGCGCTTGTGCCGCCATAACTGGACGCTGAAAGCGCCAGTGACCGGGTCGCGCGCTCCCTCGCGGTAGTGCATCCACAGGCCCGACTCGCCAGTGCGGGCGGCGTAGGCCTTGCCGATTTCCAGGGGACTCAGCAGGCTGAGCTCCAGCCCCAGCCCGTAGCGCTGCGCGAATTGCCCGATGGCGGCGACGCGGCGGACGTACTCGTCCCTGTCCGGCGTCAGCGTCCTGGGCGTATCCTGCCCGGGACGGTACTGGCGGAAGAAGTGATCGAAGGCCAGCGTGAGGGTGCGCGCCCCGCGCGCCCGGGCGCGCTCGCAGACCTGGCGGAGGCTCTCCATGCGCGGCTCGCGGCCCAGCGTGAGGTTCAGGACCCTGTCAGGATCGGCGAGAGCCTCCAACTCCTGGTCGCTGACCAGAATGATGGCGGCGCCGGGCAGCAGGAACGACCAGGGTCCCGGCCAGGCTACCAGCTCGGCGCGGTAGACGTCCTCGCCCGGCTGCTGCGCAGGCAAGAGGGCGAGGGCCCCCGCGAAAATAATGGCGGCGATGGAGGCCAGCAACCTGCTGCTTCGCATGGGGGCATTGTAACAGGCGCTGGGCGGCGCTCCCGGCGCAGGGGGCTGGGAGCGCTTGACAGGAGGCGGGCGGCCGTGTGAGATTATTCATTGTGATGAATATTCATTCAACCGCGGACGTCGCCCCCGCCGCACTCCCCAAAGCCGCGCTGCGCCGTTTTGCCTGGGACCTCGATCTTTCCCAGGACGAGCTGGTCCAGTTGCTCGATCTGACCGCGGCGCTCAAGCGTTCGCCCGCCGCCTTCGCGCGGGCGCTCGAGGGTCGTTACCTGAGTCTGCTATTCGAAAAGGCCTCGCTGCGCACCCGACTGACCTTCGAGCTGGCCATCAAGCAACTGGGCGGCGATGCGGTCTTCTCCCACGGGCCCATTGCCGAGCGCGAGCCGCTCAAAGACGTGGCGCGCAACCTGGACCGCTGGACCCACGCCATCGTGGCCCGCGTGTTTTCCCAGCAGACCATCGAGGAGCTGGCGCGCTGGTCGTCGGTGCCGGTGATCAATGCGCTGAGCGATCTGTACCATCCCTGCCAGGCGCTGGCCGACGTATTCACGCTCAAGGAACGCTTCGGCGAGCTGCGCGGGCTCAAGCTGGCTTTCGTGGGCGACGGCAACAACGTGGCCCACTCGCTCATGCTGACCGCGCCCCGGCTGGGAATGAACCTGGCGGTGGCCACCCCGCCGGGCTACGCGCCCAATGCGGAAATCGCGGCCACGGCCGCGGGTCTGGC
>JBMFPL010000555.1:0-1876 GCA_049969115.1 Bryobacteraceae bacterium
AGGGCGACGAGCTCGTGCTGCTGCTGTTCGGAACGGGCATTCGCGGGGCCGGTTCGGCGGTGAACGCCACCATCGGCGGACAGCGGGCGGAGGTGCTTGGCGCTGCGCCGCAACCGCAGTTCGCCGCGCTCGATCAAGTCAACGTTCGCGTGCCGCGCGCGCTGGCGGGCAAAGGCGAGGTGGCGGTCGTGATCACAGCCGCGGGTCAGCGCTCGAATCCCGTGACGGTGGCGATCCGCTGAGAGTCTGGAAAGCGTCGCTGCTGAGGGCCAAGGCCGCCGGAGATCGGGCAATCCCCTGGCAGGGAAGGCGTGTGCGTCGGCCCGTGCGGCATTCGCTCGACAGCGGCTGGCCTGCTAGCCGGAGGCCTGGAGTCAAGCCGGATCGCGCCGGTGCAGGACCGCCCGCCGCGTTCAACCCTGTTCGATGGGTGCCCCATTCCGTCCACGAACCGTCGTAGTTGCGCACCTCGCGCAGCCCGAGCAGGTACTTGAGAACGAACCAAGTGTGGCTGGAGCGTTCGCCAATGCGGCAGTAGGCGATGACGGGCCTGGCGCCATCCACGCTCTGCTCGCCATAGAGCCGGCGCAGCTCGGCGGCCGATTTGAACGTCCCGTCCTCGTTGCAGGCCGTGGCCCAGGGGATGTTGCGAGCGCCCGGGATGTGACCGCCTCGCTGGCAGGTCTCGGGCAACCCCGGCGGGGCGAGGATTTCCCCGGTGAACTCCTGGGGACTGCGCACGTCCACCAGCACTGCGGCGCCGGATTCCATCGCCCGCCGGACGTCGTCCAGAAAGGCGCGCAGGGAGAGGTCCGGTTCCGATGTCTTGTACTCGCTGCGCGGGTAAACGGGAACCTCGAAGGAAAGTTCCCGATTCTCGGCCAGCCATTTCTTGCGCCCGCCGTTCATCAGGCGGACGTCTTGGTGGCCGTAGATTTTGGCCTGCCAGCCAGGCCGCAAACCAGTTGTTGTCCCCGTAGAGAACGAGCGTGGTGTCATTGGACACGCCGGAGCTGCTCATGAGCTCCTCGAACTGCTCGCGCGAGAGGATGTCGCGCCGGACGGTATCGCAAAGCTGAGTCTTCCACGACCAGGCGATCGCGCCGGGCACGTGTCCTTGGTTGTAGGCATCGGTATCCACGTCGACCTCTACCACGCGGACGTTGGGATCGCGGGCGTGGTGGGAGACCCATTCGGTGGAGACCAGAACATCCGGATACGCGTAATCGCCCATCGAACCCCTCTGAGTCGAAACAATGATGATAATCTACATCGGAAAGGTGGCCTTCCGCAACCGCCAGGCTTCTTTCGGCTTGGCTTGCCCTGCCACCACAAACCCCTTCCGGCCTAATCCTTGAGCTCGACAATCGTGGCGCCCGAGCCGCCCTCGTGCTGGGGCGCTGGGTAAAAGCGCTCGACGTGGGGGTGGCGAGCCAGCAGGTCGGCGATGGCGCGGCGCAGCACGCCCATGCCGTGCCCGTGCACGATGCGCACGCGGCTCAGCGAAGCGAGCACGGCGCTGTCCAAAAACTTGTCCACCGCCTCGACAGCTTCCTCGGCGTGCTGGCCGATGACGTTGATTTCGCGCAGGGTTTCGACCGGGCGCGTCGCGGGCTCGAAGCTGACGCCGCGCGGCAGGGTGGCGGCCTGCTGCGGGCCGGCCGGGAGGACTTCTAACACGTCTTCGCGGGAGACCTGAAGACGCAGCGGGCCGGCCTCCACCTCGAGCCGGTCCTCGCCCACCAGCCGCCGCACCCGCGCCGGGTCGCGCAGATCCCTCAGGCGGACGCGCACGCCTTCGCGGATTTCAAGCGCGCCTTGTGCGGAGGCAGCCGCGGCCGGCCCCATGCCGGAGATGGCCTGCACCTGCTCCCGC
>JBMFPL010000556.1:0-1873 GCA_049969115.1 Bryobacteraceae bacterium
TGGGCTTCGCGGGCGCGGGACAACGCGACGCCGAATGGCTCGCCGCCCCGGACGCGCTGCGGCTGCTGGCCGGGGCCAGGCCCGACGCGAATATCCCCCTGGCGGAGAAGCGAGAGCTGGTGGCTCGGGCGCTCGCCAGCCTCGGCGATTGGCAGAGAGATCAAGACTGGGGGCGGACCCATCCCGTCCGGCGCGCCCTACGGGAGCGTGTGACCCGGCGCGCCGAAGAACTGACCGAAGCGCACAAGCGCATCCGTCAAGCCGTGTCGCTGCGCGTGCGGGGACTCGAGGTCGTGCCCCAGTTTCCCCCGGATCTTTTGGGTCTCCTCGTTCTCCAACCGGTGGTGGCGCGATGAGCTTGTTCCCGGCAATCCGCATCGAGGGCGGCCTGCTCGGGCCCGACACGCTGGAGCAACTCCTCGCCGGCGATCTTCCTGGACAGAAGCCCCAAGACTTCGGGCTGGATGGCCGCCGCAGCCTCACCGACGAGATCGCCAGCGTCTTCGCCGACGCCCGCGCCCAGTGGGAGGTGTTCCAGCGCCGGTTGGAGCGCCTGCCCGACACCGACCCGGCGACGTCGGTCACCCGCGACGCCTGGGTGATCCCGTTTCTGAGCCTCTTGGGCTACGAGCTACGCTATAACCCACGCGCCTACGAGGTGGATGGCCTCACTTTCGCCATTTCCCATCGGGCCGGCGAGGCGGAGGATGCGCCACCCGTGCACAGCGTGGGCGCGCGGCAGGAGCTGGGGCGCCTGGCCCCCACCGGGCGGCCGCGGCTCGCGCCGCATTCGCTGGTTCAGGAGTACCTGAACCGCACGGAACACCTCTGGGGCATCGTCACCAATGGGCTTACGCTGCGCCTGCTGCGCGACTCGACCTACGTCCGCCGGCAGGCCTACGTGGAGTTCGACCTCCAGCAGATCTTCGAGGAGCAGCGCTTCAGCGACTTTGCTGTGCTCTACCGCCTGCTCCACCGCAGCCGCCTGCCCCGCTCGGCCGAGGACGCGCAGGATTGCTGGCTCGAGCAGTACTACCAGCACGCGGTGGAGCAGGGCGGGCGGGTACGCGATCGCCTGCGGGACGGGGTGGAGGCATGCATCAAGCGCCTGGCCGACGGATTTCTTTCCCACCCCGAGAACCAGTCGCTTCGGGCCCGGGTGTCACCCAGCTACCGGGAACCCGACCGCCTGCCCCCGGAAGAGCTCTACCGGCAGCTCCTGCGCCTAGTGTACCGGCTCCTGTTCCTCCTGGTGTCCGAGGATCGGGGCCTGATCAGCCCCGATCCCCTCTACCGCGACCATTACGGTGTGGCTCGGCTGCGCCGGCTGCTCGACCGTCGCAGCGCCTACACCGAGCACGACGATATCTGGTGCAGCCTGCGAGTGCTGTGGAAGGTGCTCTCCGCCGAGCGATTGGCCGGCCTCCTGGGGGCTGCGCCCTTGAACGGAGAACTCTTTGCGCCGCTTGCCCTGGACCACTGCGCCATCACCAACCGCGACTTCCTCGAGGCGTTCTGGCATCTGGCCTACTACCGCGAATCGCCCTCCGCCCCGCCCCGCCGGGTGAACTACGCCGCGCTGGATGTGGAGGAACTCGGCTCGGTGTACGAAAGCCTCCTCGAGTACCACCCGCAGATTGACGCTTCGGGTACGGTGCCCCGCTTCGAGCTAGCACTGGGCTCGGAGCGGAAGAGCACGGGTTCCTACTACACCCCGCCTGAACTCGTAGCGGAACTCATCCGCTCCGCTCTTGAGCCGGTGATCGAAGAACGGCTCGATGAAGCAAGGCGAATGGCGAATTGCGAATGGCGAATAGTGCCGCAAGCCATCCGAGAGAGGTTTACTCATGAAGTCTTTCCAAGATTATCGCGA
>JBMFPL010000557.1:0-1869 GCA_049969115.1 Bryobacteraceae bacterium
CACCAGCGAGCGGCTCAGCCGACCCGCGGCCACCAGCCCGATGGTCAGCGGCTTCATGGGCGCTCTCACTCGCCCGGCGCCATCGCCGGTTCCAGCACGAGCCGGGCCCTAAGCGCCTTGATGCGGTCGCGCAATTCGGCCGCCTTCTCGAATTCGAATTTGCGCGCCGCCTCCCGCATCCGCTGCTCCAGCTCGCGAATGGTCTCTTCCAGTTGCTCGGGGCTGAGTTCGGCTTCAGGGACTTCGGGTTCGGCGGGCACGGTCACATAATCGGCTTCGGCGATCGCCACCAGGCTCATGTCAATCGGTTTGATGATGGACTGCGGAGTGATGTTGTGCTCGAGGTTGTACTGCATCTGGATGCGGCGACGCCGGTTGGTTTCCTCGATCGCCACGCGCATGCTCTCGGTGACGGTGTCGGCGTAAAGGATGGCCTTGCCATGGATGTGACGCGCAGCGCGGCCGATGGTCTGGATCAGGGCCCCGCTGGAGCGCAGGAAGCCTTCCTTGTCGGCATCCAGGATGGCGACCAGCGAGACCTCGGGCAGATCGAGGCCCTCGCGCAACAAGTTCACGCCGATGAGCACGTCATACTCGCCACGGCGCAGGTCGCGCAGCAGCTTGACCCGCTCCAGCGTTTCGATCTCCGAGTGCAGGTACCGGCAGCGCACCCCCACTTCGGTGTAGTACTCGGCCAGGTCCTCGGCCATGCGCTTGGTGAGCGTGGTCACCAGAATCCGCTCGTTGCGTTCGGCCCGCAGGCGGATTTCGTTGAGCAGATCGTCCACCTGCCCCTTGCTGGGGCGGACCTCCACCTCCGGGTCCAGCAGCCCCGTAGGCCGGATGATCTGCTCCACCACCGCGCCGCCTGACTTGGTCAGCTCGTACGGGCCGGGCGTGGCCGAAACATAGATCACTTGGTTGACGCGATTCTCGAACTCCTCGAAGGTTAGGGGCCGGTTATCCAGGGCGCTGGGCAGCCGGAAACCGTACTCCACCAGGGTCTCCTTGCGGGAGCGGTCGCCATGATACATGCCGTGCAACTGCGGGATGGTCTGGTGGCTTTCGTCAATGAACACCAGTGCGTCTTGTGGGAGGTAATCGAGCAGGGTGGGAGGCGCTTCGCCCGGCAGCCGTCCCGAAAAATGCCGCGAGTAGTTCTCGATGCCGTGGCAATAACCGATCTGGCGGATCATCTCCAGATCGAACATGGTGCGCTGCCAGAGGCGCTGGGCCTCCACTACCTTGCCCTGCTTGAGAAGCTCGCCGTGCCACCACTTGAGTTCGGCTTCGATGGAGGCCAGAGCCTGCTCCCGCGTGTCAGCGCTCATGACATAGTGCGATTTGGGGTAAATGGGCAGTCGCAGGTAAGTCTCCAGCACGCGGCCGTCCAGCGGGTCAATGCGGGCCAGATTTTCGATCTCGTCGCCCCAGAGCTCGATCCGGTAGGCGTAATCTTCGTAAGTGGGAAAGACTTCGATTACGTCGCCGCGCACGCGGAAGCAGCCCCGCCGGAAATCGCTGTCATTGCGTTCGTAGAGAATCTCGACCAGCCGTCGCAGGATCTGCTCGCGCGTAATCTTCTGCCCCTTTTCCAGCATGAGCAGCATGCCGTAGTAAGCCTCCGGCGAGCCCAGCCCATAAATGCAACTCACGCTGGCCACGATGATGCAGTCCCTGCGCTCGAACAGGGAACGCGTGGCGGAAAGACGCAGCTTGTCAAGCTCGTCGTTGATGGTGGCTTCTTTCTCGATGTACGTATCAGTGGCGGGAATGTAGGCTTCGGGCTGGTAATAGTCGTAGTAACTAACGAAATACTCTACCGCGTTGTACGGGAAGAAGGTCTTGAATTCGTGATAAAGCTGGGCG
>JBMFPL010000558.1:0-1861 GCA_049969115.1 Bryobacteraceae bacterium
GATCGAACGCGAGTACTGGCTGGAAGAAGCGGGCGACTCCGCGGCTCAAACCATCGCCGCCGCCAGCCGCAAGCTGCTGCCCGTTCAGCGGCCGCACCAGGACTGAGGCTCGAAGTTCGAGCCTTCCCTCCCGGCGCCAGGGTTCGCCGCTGAACAACCCTACTTGCCCATGATCAGCATGCGCAGGCTCATGACCAGCAGAAAGATCGCGTAGATTCGCCGCACCGTCACTTCTGGCAACGAAATCATGATGCGGGCGCCGAAAAACGCGCCGGCGAACAGTCCCAGCGCCACCAGCGCCGCCCAGCCCAGCTTGATGTGACCGTTGCGGTAGTATTCCACCGCGCCCAGCAGACCCACCGGCGGGATCAGCGCAGCCAGGCTGGTGCCGATAGCCTCCATGGGCCTGGCCTTCATGACCAGCATCAAGGCGGGGACGATGATCAGTCCACCGCCGATGCCGAACATCCCGGCTGCCACGCCAGCCACCAGCCCGATCAACAAAAGCGCAACGTAAGGCATAACAGCAGAGTCTAACAAGCAGGGCGACCTGCCGCCAATTGCTACAATGTAATTAATCGCGAGCGTCTCGATGCCCGCCGTCGCAACCCTGGCTGAAGAAATCCTCGAACTGAAGCGCCAGCGCCGCGCCATCCTGCTGGCTCACCACTACCAGTTGCCGGAAATCCAGGAGCTGGCGGATGCCGTCGGCGACAGCCTGGAGCTGGCGCGCAAGGCTCGGCAGTTCGAGGGCGACGTGATCGCCTTCTGCGGCGTGTGGTTCATGGCCGAGACGGCCAAGGTGCTCAACCCCAGCCGCACGGTCATCGTGCCCGACCGCGAGGCAGGCTGCTCGCTGGTGGACTCCTGCCCTGCCGACCAGGTGCGCATGTTCCGCGAGCGTCATCCCGATCATGTCATCGTGGCTTACATCAACACTTCGGTCGAGGTGAAGGCGCTCAGCGACATCCTGTGCACCTCGCGCAACGCGGTGGCGGTGGTCAACTCGATCCCGTACGACAAACCGATCCTGTTCCTGCCCGACGCCAACCTGGGCAACTACGTCAAGCGCCAGACCGGCCGCGAGAATATGAAGATCTGGCAAGGGCTGTGCGTGGTGCACGCCACCTTCACCGCGCGGCGCCTGGCCGCAGCGCGCGCCGAGCACCCCGAAGCCCTGGTGGCCGCGCATCCCGAGTGCCCGGCCGAACTGCTCGAGCAAGCCGATTTCATCGGCTCCACCTCCGCCATTGTCGAGTGGTGCGCGCGGGCACCGGCGCGCGAAATCATCGTGGTCACCGAAAGCGGGATCCTGCACTCGCTCCAGCGCGTGGCGCCGGACAAGCGCTTCTACTTCATCGCCAACGAAGAGTGCAATTGCAGCGAGTGCCCCTACATGAAACGCAACACGCTAGAGAAGCTGCGCGACTGCCTGTTCAAGCTGGAGCCGCGCGTGGAGATTCCTGAGGAGATCCGCCAGCGCGCCCTGGTGCCGCTGGAGCGGATGCTGGCCGTTAGCTGAGGATCGGCAGGTCCTTGCGCCAACTTTGCCGCCGCGCAGGCTAATCAACCGAGGCGCCGGAAGCGCCGCAGCAGTGCAGGTCCTGCCTGATCGCCCTCAGAAGACCCGACGCTTCAGTCTTGCAGGATCGAACTTGGCCGTATCGGCCACGGCCATCACCGCCATCACGCCGGCCTGAACGGGATCCGTCACCACGAAATCCGCCGCGTCGGGCACGCTGCCGGCCATGTTGAGGCTGATCACCAGCAAGCCCTGCTGGCGCACCTCGCGCACGGCTTTCTCGATCTCGCCGCCCATGAGCGAGCCAGCCAGCACCAGAGCTTTGGCGCGCGGCAGCCG
>JBMFPL010000559.1:0-1860 GCA_049969115.1 Bryobacteraceae bacterium
CCTCGCCGGGCAACAGCCTGGCCTACCGTTTCGAGATCGCCCCCGCCGCGCTCGAGGGGCTGCTGCGCCAGCGCCCGCCGGGCTGGTTCGACGACTGGGACGCGACGCTGCTGGCGGCGCTGGCCGGCGCCGTCGAGGAGGGCCGCCGCATGCAAGGCGATGATGTGCGGCGGTGGCGCTGGGGCTACACCAACCGTCTGGTGGTCCCCCATCCCGTTCTGAGTCGCCTGCCGCTGGTGGGCAAGTACCTGCGGATCGGGCCCGTCCCGATGAGCGGGGCCACCACCACCGTCAAGCAGACCACCACGCGGATCGGGCCCTCCATGCGGATGGTGGTGGATTTCGCCGATCTGGACCGGAGCTGGTTCGTGCTGCCGGCGGGCGCGTCCGGGCACCCGCTGTCGGGTCATTTCAAAGACCAGTGGTCAGCCTACTACGCGGGCCGCGCATACCCGCTCGCATTCGCGCGGGTCGAAGCCCGGCACGTACTGAGCGTGCTGCCCGGGCGCCAGTGATTCAGGCCGAGCGCGGCTGCCGCGAACGCCCTCCCGCCGAGCGCCGGATGACCCTGAGCAGTTCTTTCGAATAAAGGTCGAGCGCTTGCAGTTTGACCCCGCGCCGCACCAGTGCAGCCAGCAACTGTCGGCCGGCCTCGTCAATCGCCGTCAGGTGCCGCAACAGCACGCGCACGCGCCGGCCCGCAGCCAACGTCCTGGCGCAGCATTGCTCGGTCAGCCGCGCGTACTCGCCCACCAGCCCGCCGTTGATCTGTACGGTGGTCTGCTCCCCGTTCCGGGACTCGCTGATGCGAAGCATGGCTACTCGCCTGCCCGACCCGGGCTAGGCAATTTGCGTGCCGATTTGCCGCCGCCCTCGGCCCCGTATCCCCTGGCAGCTAGCTTGCATCGATCGATCTTGAGGAGAGATGTCTATGCAGGAATCAGCGCGAACCGACTACAGCTCCGGACCTGGTTTCCGTCTGGAGGCCGCCACCCATGAGTTGTTGATGTCCGGCCCTCCCCCGAAGCCGCTGGAACCCAGCGGTGAGCCTTTGAGCCTGCCCGAGCCCGTCTTCCCGCGCTTTCCCGAAAAGCTCGGCGAGGTGGAGCCGCCGACCAAGTACCTTCCCAAGCCGGGCAAGCCTTATCGCTCCCGCTATAGCTGGACCGCGGTGAGCCGGGCGATGCGCGGTTGGCTCTACCCGTACCTGCGCTCCATCACGCTGCCCGGCGATTTCCACCCGATCATCGCCTACCTGTTCACCGAGTACAAGTGCAACTTGGACTGCCATTACTGCTGGGCCTTCGACAACCGGGTGAAAGGTATGACGGAGGACACCGCCCGCCGCGCCATTGACTGGCTGGAAGGCACAGGGTGCCGGGTCCTAGCGCTGATGGGCGGCGAGGTCCTGCTGCGTCCCCAGTTTGTCCACAAGGTCGTTTATTACGCGGCGAAAAAGGG
The DNA here is from genome assembly GCA_049969115.1 of Bryobacteraceae bacterium. Lineage (GTDB taxonomy): Bacteria > Acidobacteriota > Terriglobia > Bryobacterales > Bryobacteraceae > DTHT01. The sequence goes on from JBMFPL010000559.1 coordinate 1,462, forward strand.
CTTCTGGGTCTACATTCCCACCAACGGCCGGCTGATGCGCCCCGAGGTGATTGACCGGCTGGCGGACGCGGGAGCGGCCGTGTTCAACCTGGCGGTGGACGTGGTCAAAGAGCGGCCCGAGCTGCCCAAGGCACTGGAGCCCATCTGGCCCTATTTCAACTACCTGATCAAGAAGCAGTACGTTTACGACTACGCGGTGTTCTTTAACATCAATATCACCCGCATCAACCTGGAAGATGTCAAGCAACTCACTGAGATCGCGCACGATCGCGGCATCGCCACCGACTACCACATCAACGAGTCGCCCATGACCGACCAGCCGCACTTCCGGTACCGCGAGGGCAACAGCACCTTCATCACGCCGGAAGACTGGCCGCGGGTGGACGAACTCATTGACTG
>JBMFPL010000560.1:0-1853 GCA_049969115.1 Bryobacteraceae bacterium
ATCGGGGGGCAGGTGGACTTCATTCGCGGCGCTGCCCGTTCCAAAGGCGGGCTGCCCATCATCGCCTTGCAGGCCACGGCCAAAGAGGGAAGCATTTCGCGCATCGTGCCGCAGTTGCGAGCGGGCGCGGGCGTGGTCACCTCGCGCGGCGACGTGCACTACGTCGTCACCGAGTTCGGCGTGGCGTACCTGCACGGAAAGACGCTGCGTGAGCGCGCCGAGGCCCTGATCCAGATCGCCCACCCGTCTTTCCGCGAGGATCTCCGGCGAGAGGCCGAACGCCTCGGCTTGCTGGGACGGCGCGCCGGCACGCGTCCCTGAAAAACCGCGAGCGCGTCAGCGGAAATCCCAGCTCGCCAGCACTTCGCCGCTGCCGCGCCGCAAACGGATCCAGTCGAACTCGACCACGCCCGGCGACGGGCCGAACTCGAGCGTGAGAACGGCCAGATCGTCGGCCGCTTCGAACGGCACGGCGTATTCACGCCACGGTCCGCCGGCCTGGAATTCCACGGGCCGCCGGTTGCGCGGGTTGCGGATGTCGGTGATCAGGCTCCAGAAAAACGCGGTGACGCTCGCCCCGGCGGACCGCGCACGGAACTCGAGCATCATCGGGCCACCCGGCGCCACGAACGCCCGCTCCAGGCGCGCGTTCTTGCCGCTGCACTGGACCTCAAGCACGCCGTCCCGCCGCGAGGCCCGGCAGCCGCTCTGCGTGCACCAGCCATCCACTTCCGTACGGTCGCGATCCCAGGGCATCACACGGTTCTCGGGATACTGTCCTTGGTCGCCGGTATCGCGGATCCAGCGGTCCAGAATCGTGCGCATCTGCTCGAGCGTGTGTCGGTGGGCGGGATCCGCCGCCAGATTGCGGGTCTCGTGCGGGTCCACCTCCAGATCGTAGAGCTCCTCGGGCGGTCTGCGGTGGGCAAGGAAGGCAGCGGGCGGGCCGGAAAGTTTTCCCTCCGCGCGGAGCTGGCGCATCACGGCCAGCGTGGGGTAGTTGACGTCCTTGTAAACGTTCTGCTGCGTATAGGGCCGCTCGGGGAAGAAATTGCGGATATACTTGTAACGCCGCGTGCGCACGCACCGGATGCGGTCCACGGTTTCGTCACAGCGATCCCGCGCGCCGACGATGAACTCCCGAGACTTGCCACCCAGCCAAGGGAACGGCCTGCCTTCCATGTGCGCGGGTGGCTCGACGCCGGCCAGCTTGAGCGTGCTCGCGGTGATGTCTATGGCGCTGACCAGATCTTCGCAGACCGTTCCCCGCCTGATACCCGCGGGCCGGAACGCTTCCGGGACGCGCACGATCAGCGGGATGCGGATGCCGCCGTCGTAAAGGAACTGCTTGTCGCGCGGCATCGGGCGGCCGTGATCGCCGAAGAAGAAGACGATGGTGTTCGCTGCCAGCCCTTCCTTTTCCAGGCGCTCCAGCACCTGGCTCACTTTCAGGTCCAGATTCTGAAGCGTTTCCAGATACATCGCCCAGTCCTTGCGCACCGAGGGGTGATCAGGGTAACAAGGCGGGATCACGACGCTGGCCGGATCTATGGGCCGGTGAGGCGAGCGGTGGAATGGCCGGTGGGTCTCGGAAAAGTTGACCTGTGCGTAGAAGGGCTGCCCGCTGCGCCGCTCGCTCCAGTCCTTGCCGTCGAAGATCTCGCCCACCTCGAAGTTGAAATCGGTCTTGCCCGTGCCGCGCACGCCGGCCGCGGCCTGGATCACGTTCGAGGTATGGTAGCCTGCGCGCTGCAAATAGCGCGTGAAGGGCTCGATGCCGGGCGGCAGCCGGTAGCCATCGTCGCGATGGCTGCGATGATTGTGCGCGCCGATGGTGGTCTGGTACATGCCCG
>JBMFPL010000561.1:0-1847 GCA_049969115.1 Bryobacteraceae bacterium
GCGGCCTATGGGTTCCTGGTGGCCGAGAGGAGCCGTTTTTTCCCTCGGCGCGTGCCGGCCGGCTCGATCTCACCCTGCCGTCGCAGCCGAAAGGATACCAGCCCCGGGGCGGTGCAGGCGCGCGGGCGACGAATGGATCCGCATTCGATTGCGACCCTGCGCGAGCGGATCGCTAGAGCGCTTGCGAGGCAGCTTCCCTGCTGCCCATTTTGTGGGACGAGACGTTTATGACCGAGTAGTACTAGTGAGCAGATTTGGGCGTAGGACGGGTTGCCGGACTTGGATCCTACCGGATTTCTGCATCGAGGGCGGTCCCGGCCTCGGCGAGCAGGGCGCCAGGACAGCTCCTTGCCGGGCGCACGCGCTCTTCACCGGGCAGGTTTGGCCGCCAAGTGTCGAGTGATGCCGGAAAGGGTCCAGGAGCGCCCGACAAAAGGGTCCGCGAACGGCTCGCGCGGGGTTCAGGCCACAGGGTCTGCGGGGGTGAGGCAAGGCCGTGACGAGCGTCAGGCGAAAGCCTCTCGGGAGCGCTGCGCCGTGCAGGCCAGCACCGTAACGGACTTGCTCCGGGCCGATCCAAACGAGGCCCAGTACACGTAGTAGGGCGGCAAGGCCCTACGCCAGCTCGCTACGATCTGGTGGAACCTTCACGGCGCCTGTCGCGAATGTCGCCGCATCCTGCATCGAGCGGCGGCTGAGGCGGGTATCTTGACGGGAATCTCAGTGTGCAGACGGGCCGCCCGGTCACTCGAGACCGCGCGAACGAAACGGCGCACGCGCAGCCGCTGAGCAGGATGGTGGACGAGGCCGTGAAGATGAGCCGCGCTGACCCTGAAGAGGCGCCGTAGTTGAACCCGCAGTGAATTGGCCGCGATGCTCGGGCGTTGGAGACGATGCCTTGACTCACCGGGCGGTCCTGGCTTTCCAAGTGCGATGGCGCGCAGGCTGCAGCACTACAGTTGGAACGCGGCACTATCATCGGCGCCAACCCTGATTTGGAGCGCGCCTCAGCGGATCGCAACGAGTCCTGCGCGCCGAGCGGTGGACACGAGCCGGGGGTTTTCGCAGACCCGGCGCACGCTCGGTCCGTTCCCCGATTGTCGTCCGGAATCTGGCTCGCTCAATGGGTCCAGGCCGAGCCCACCCGCTCTCTATGCCGGCGGGCCCGTACCCGACCACCTGTGCTGAGCTGCACGGCGCCCGATTGCGTCCCACCATGGTCCGGAAAGGCTCCACTCCGACGAGACACCCGAGGCTTTCGGGCCTGGTTCGAACCCGCGGATGGCAGCCCCAGGGGCACCCAGGCCGAGTTTGTACCTGGCGTATGATGAGAACAGCTTCAGCGAGGCATGAAGCCCGGCGGGATGGCGGCGGCCGAACTGGTCCAGTGCCTGCGGCAGGTGGGGCTTTGACGTCGAGCAAGGAGGCAGCAACGCGCTGGGCGGCCCCGACTGGGAGGCGGCGGCGATCGCAGCGGCCGAGGCCCGGCGCTTTTTGGCCGGGGCCGCCGAGGCCGTGGCCAGCGCGCGCCCTTTGCCGGCTACTTTCGAAGGACTGGGAATTGCCCAGGGCCGCTGGCCATGGCGTGATGCGCACGCCGCGCAGGAGTTTGCCTTGGCTGCCCGGCTGTTGGAGTAGGCACAGCAGATGATGGAACAGGGACGGCCGGCCGGCGAATTCGAGGTCGAGGTGCCGGGCGAGCTGTTGACCGAGCAAGACGCTGCGCGTCGCTTGAAGGTCTCGGTTTCCACCTTGCGTCGTTGGCGGAGCCGGCGGCGCAGGGGCGAGGACGCCAGCCCGCGGTTTGTCGAGCTGGGCGTGCGCTACCGCCAATCCGATCTGGTTGA
>JBMFPL010000562.1:0-1846 GCA_049969115.1 Bryobacteraceae bacterium
CCTCAGTTATGAAGCGATGCTCGACAGCTCGGCGGCCGACGCGCTGTTCTTCGCAGGCGTACCCGAGCTGATGTGGACCAGCTTGCCGGCGGTGATCCGCGAGCCCAACGACAGCTTCCGTCCCGCTGGCGCCGGCGGAGGCGCGCTGCGCTACGGCGTGCACGCTTTTCTGCCGGAGGAGGTGGCGCCGGGAACGCTGCCGCGCAGGCCGGTCCCGCTCGAGGTGTTGCAGTGCTGCCTGGAGCTGCCGCCGCTGGACCCGCGCATCGGCGAACTGGCGCGGCGCCTGGCGGATGGATTCACTTCGGCGCACGACTGCTCACTGGCTATCCAACGCTACCTGCGCGGTAACTATCGCTACAACAGGAAGCCGCCTGCGGAACCGCCGGGCGATCCGCTGGCCTGGTTCCTGTTCGAGAAACGCGAGGGGCACTGCGAGTACTTCGCGTCGGCCATGGCCGTGCTTTTGCGCGCTGTGGGGATCCCCTCGCGCGTGGTTACCGGTTTCCAGGGCGGCGTCTACAACCCGGTCAGCGGGTGGCACGTGCTCCGGGCCTGCGACGCACACGCCTGGGTCGAGGCGTACCTGCCCGCCACGGGCTGGACGAGCTTCGATCCAACGCCGCCCACTGCCCCACCCCCGGAGGTTTCGCCGCTGGCCTGGCTCGGTTTTTACCTCGACGCCGCCGAGACCCTGTGGCACGAGTGGGTGCTGAGCTACGATCTGGCGCACCAACTCGTTCTGGCCGCGCGCATGGAGCGTTCGGGCCGCAGCCTCGGCGCCCGGTGGTTGCAGGCGGCGGGCGCACGCTGGGGAAAGCTGCGCGAAGGCGCTGCCGGGCTGGGCCGTAGCTGGCTGCGCCTGGCGCTGGCCGTGGCAGTGGCAGCGCTTGCGGCAACTCTCGGCCCGCACATAGTGCGTCGCTGGCGCGCCCGGCGGGGTCTGCGGCGGATCGGGCGCGGCCATGCATCGGCGGCCGAGGGCACTTTGCTTTACCGGCGCATGTTGCGACTGCTCGAGCGCCACGGCTACCAGAAGCCACCGTGGCTGACTCCCGCCGAATTTGCATCCGCCCTGCCCGCCTCCGATCTGGCTGAACGAGTGCGGGAGTTCACACGCGCGTACAACCGGCTGCGCTTCGGCGGCGAGAGCGACGCCGGTCCTGCGCTGGTGGCGATGCTGGCCGCACTCGAGCGGGCGCAGCCTGAGCCGGCGCGTCAGGCACTGTGCAGGTAAAACTGGAGGAAATTCATCGCGGTGGGGTACCTGGGCCTTCAAGGATTGGATGTGCGGCCCGTCCGTGGTGATCAGCGTATAGGTGCGGCTTCGCCGCAGCGCTTCTTCCAGGTCGAGGTCATCGAACTTGATGGCGGCGCGGGCCGGATCGGGCGCCTGGGGGTCAGCTGGCGCTTTTCCGCCTTGGCGGAATTTTGTTCGAAGCGCATGCGAAAATGACCGCAGCACCAGCAGGGCGTAAAGAACGCTCGATGTTCCCCAGGCGTTGGGGCCATAGAAAGAGTTCGCCTGCCCCAATTCGAGCTCTCTATCCCGGATCGTGCGGAAATTGCGGATCGCAAGACCGACGATCATCGCTTGCCTGCCTCGAAATAGGGATCGGCCTCGGGCGCGGCGGCGCCGTCCTTGCGTGGGGAGGAGCCGGCGTAGTCGACGCCCGCCGCCACGTCGCGCAACACGGCCTGTCCTCCCCAACCGTGCCTGAGCAATCGCCGAGCTATGCCATCTTGTGGCCCATTCGCAAGAGCTCCAGCCGCACACCGGGCTCGACGCGGGCGTCACCGCCGAAAGCCGGTTTGGTGAAACCCGGGGCTTCCAGCGCCGGGCTGG
>JBMFPL010000563.1:0-1834 GCA_049969115.1 Bryobacteraceae bacterium
GTTGCAATGGCGCTGCGGCCGCGTCCCTGGCCTGCACTGTTCCGGGCGGCGCGCCGGTCAAGGTGGCGTCCACCACGATAACCTCTTCTTCGCCCTGCCAGCAATCCATCAGCGCCGTCGCCTCGCCCGAAGTCTCGATGGCTGGAAGGCCCAGCGCTTTCAACCGGCGGGCCACCAGCAGGCCTGCGGCGTCATCGCCGTAGTCTGGATGCCCGCAACCGATGATGACCATGGCCTCATGAGGCGGCCCGCCGCTACTCCCTCTCCAGATGCAGGCGCAGGAAGTGCGTGGAGCAGGAGATGCACGGATCGTAGTTGCGAACCGCCTGCTCGCACTTCCAAGTCAGCTTTTCGTCGGGCTGGTCTACGAGCAGCGGCACGAGGGCGCGCAGGTCGTCCTCCATGCGCCGCTGGTTCTGCGACGTGGGCGGTACGATACGCGCCGACAGGATCCGCCCGTCGGCCGCGATCGAGTAGCGGTGATACAGGATTCCCCGCGGCGCCTCCGTGATCGCCCAGCCCCGCGCGTCTCTGGGGGTTACTTCGACCCTGGGCGAAGCCGGCGGCTCGTATTGCGCCATAATGCGCAGCGCCTCGTCGCAGGCGAAGATCAGCTCCAGCGCCCGCGCCTGAATCGAGCGGAAAGGATTCCAGCAGGGCACTTGGAAGCCGCATTCGGCAGCGGCCTCGCGCGCCGCTTCCGGCAGCTTGTCGAAGTTGAGATTCACACGCGCCAGCGGCCCGACCATGTACGAGCCGCGCTCGCGCAGCACCGCTTGCAGGGCAGTGGAATGCTTGACGTGCTGCTCCATGAAGTGATCTTCGAACTCAGCCACGTCAATGTCCAGGCCGCGGTTGGAGACCAGCCGCCCCTCGTTGAGCGGGTACTCGTCGGAATGGCGCAGGGAGACGAACTCGTAGTCCTGCTCGAAGTCCGGATAGTCAAGGGTGGCGGTCCAGCGCAAGGTGGCCAGCGAGGCTTCCAGCGCCCATTCCAGATCCGGCTTCAGCGCCAGCAGCTCCTCCCGCGCCGGCACGCGGTAGAATCCGCCCACGCAGGCCGAGATGGGATGGATTTCCCGCCCGCCCATCACGGCCACCAGGTGGTTGCCGATTTTCTTCAACCGCAGTCCCTGTTCGACGATGGAGCGGTGCTCGCGGGCCATCTCGAGCGCATCCTGGTAACCCAGAAAGTCGGGCGCGTGCAACAGGAATAGGTGCAGAGCGTGGCTTTCGATCCACTCCCCGCAGTAAAAGAGCCGGCGAAGCAGGCGGATGGCCGGCGGCACGGTGACGCCCAGAGCTCGCTCGATGGCGTGCGCCGCGCTCATCTGGTAGGCGATGGGACAGATCCCGCAGATGCGCGCGGTGATGTCGGGCGCTTCCATGAAATGACGCCCGCGCAGGAAGGCTTCGAACAGGCGGGGAGGCTCGAAAATTTTCAGCTTGACGTCCTCCACGCGATCGCCTCGGAGCTTGATGTACAGCGCCCCCTCGCCTTCCACGCGGGCAAGGTAATCCACCTTGATGGTCCGGGTAGTTTTCGAAGCCGGTCGGTTCATCCGTAGCCTCCAGGAGAGCGGGCCGGTGCGGCTCGGGCCCGGCCCGCCCGTTCTCACCTCAGGCGGCCACTTCGTAGCTCGCCTTCACTACCGGGTCTTCGACGTTGCGGGTCAGCTTGAAGCCCAGCCGCTCGCAGAGCTTGAGCATCACCACGTTGTCGGGCAGGATGTCGCCCACCAGGCGCTCGATCTTTTCATCGCGCGCCACCTGGATGAGGCGACGGGTCAACTCGGCGCCCAGCCCCTTGCCCTGGAACGGGTCGGCCACCAGC
>JBMFPL010000564.1:0-1821 GCA_049969115.1 Bryobacteraceae bacterium
GCATGGAGAGAATGCCGTCAATGTGAGTGCTTTGATCGAACCGGTTTACCCACCGCCGTCCGGAGGGATACCGCCACTGGACAGCTCGCTGGCCTTGCAGGTGGTCCGCTTCAGCGTGTCACTGGAAACTGCGTCCGGGGCAGCCCCTCTTGCTGTTTCCTTCGTTGGTAGTGGGGGCGGGGTCTGGATCAAGCTAGATCCTCGCCGGTCGCTCTACGAAGCCACGATCACTGTGCCCACCATGCCCGCACGGAATGGGCATTTCCGTTCTCACCCCGCCGTTATTCGGGACTTCGCGAGCTGTTCGACCACGGGGACTTGCGTTGCGTTCCCCGGGAACATAATCCCAATAAGTCGGATGGTTCGGGAAGCCGTTTCGGCCCAACAGTTGCTGCCACTGCCGAACGACCTGACCTCCCCCGTACCGCCGGACTGGTTGGGCGTGGCGGGCTACTTCAAGCTATCTGGCTCCTTGGAAGGGAGCCGCTTCGTGGTCGGGCCTGGCTCCCACAGCGAACTCTCGGCGTTCGGCGGGTACATACATATTCCCAGGGGCCCATTTGCCACTTACACTGATCGCCTCCGGGTGTTCGTCGACAACAAACTCGTTGCCGAACGGGACGTGAGTTATCCGCTTTTCCGACGCTAGGTAACTCACTTGGTGCGATCCCTCCGGCCGCAGCGCCAGTCCCTCACTCCCCCGCCTTTTCCAGGAAGCGGGCGACGGCTTGCATGCCGCGCCAGAGGTTGGGCAGGTGGAATTTTTCGTTGGGCGCGTGGAGATTGTCGTCGGGCAGGCCGAAACCCATGAGCACACTGGGAATGCCCAGATGCTGTTGGAACAGACCCACGATGGGGATAGAGCCGCCGGAGCGAACGTAAACAGTTTCCTGGCCGAATGTTTCGGCCAGCGCCTGCGCCGCCGCCCGCACGAAGCGGTTGTCGGGGTCCACCAGCGAGGGTCCCGCCGAATGCAGGATGCGAACTTCCGCCTTCACCCCGCGCGGGCAGACCTGGGCCACAGCCTGCTCGAGTTGCCGGGCTGCTTCCCCGGGGTCCTGGTCGGCCACCAGCCGCATGCTGACCTTGGCTACTGCGCGGGCCGGAATCACGGTCTTGGCGCCCTCGCCGGTGAAGCCGCCGCGGAAGCCGTGGACTTCGAAGGTGGGCCTGGCCCAAGTCCTCTCGAACACCGAGTAGCTAGGCTCGCCCGTCAGCTCGCTCACCCCCAGTTCCTCTTCGCGGTAGCGCTTCTCGTCGAAGGGCAGCCGCCGCCAGGCTTCCAGTTCCTTGGGGCTCGGCGGGCGGACGCGGTCGTAGAAGCCGGGGATATGGATGCGCCCGTCGCGGTCCTTGAGCGCGCAGACGATCTCAGCCAGGGCTTGCAGCGGGTTGGGCGCCACGCCGCCGTAAAGGCCCGAATGCAGGTCGCGGCGCGCCCCCTGCACGTCGATTTCGGCGTACACGATGCCACGCAGCCCCACGCAGATGGTAGGCAGGCCGGGGGCGAACATTTCCGTGTCGCAGATGACGGCCGCGTCGGCCACAAGGCAGGGCGGCCGCGAAGCCACGTAAGCCGAGATGTGCCCGCCGCCCGATTCCTCCTCACCTTCGGCCAGGAAACGTACGTTCACTGGCAAGCGGCCGCGCGTTTTGAGCAGCCCTTCGAGCGCCTTGACCAGGATCCAGGTCTGGCCCTTGTCGTCCGAGGCGCCGCGCGCGTAGATGCTGTCGTCACGGATTTCGGGTTCGAAGGGGGGCGATTTCCACTCATCCACCGGGTCCGGCGGTTGCACGTCGTAATGCCCGTAGAGCAAGAGC
>JBMFPL010000565.1:0-1815 GCA_049969115.1 Bryobacteraceae bacterium
ATGCCGCGGTCTACGGTGGCTGGGAGCACACGGTGGATGGCATTCGTCCCGGCGCCTGGTACCGCTTCACCGCGTGGTATCGAGCCGAGGGTCTCACCTGGGAGCCGGGCCAGGTCGTGGCGCGCCTGGACTGGCGCGATGCTCGAGGACGCCGGGCAGGCCAGCCGGATTACGCCTTCCGCACCGAACGCAGCGGCCCCTGGCGCCGCATCAGCCTCGATGCCCCGGCCCCTCCTGAAGCCGCTGCCGTCGCCATCCAGCTCTTCCTGGCCCACGCGCCGCTCGCCACGCTGTGGTGGGACGACATCTCGCTCGAACCAATTCCCGAGCCCGGCCCACGCAACGTCACCGTCGCCGCTTTGAACTACCGGCCCTCGGGTGGCTCTTCCGCCGCGGATAACGTCGAACGCTTCATCCAGGCCGTGGAAAAAGCCGTGCCCGGCAAGGTGGATGTCATTCTCCTGGGCGAGGGCATCACGCTGGTAGGCACAGGGAAGAAGTACGCCGACGTCGCCGAGCCCGTGCCTGGTCCCACCACCGCCCGGCTTGGCGAATACGCACGCCGCCGCAACGCCTGGATCGTAGCGGGCATCTACGAGCGCGAGGCCCCGGCCATCTACAACACCGCCGTCCTGCTGGATCGCCAGGGACGCCTCATGGGCAAATACCGCAAAGTCTACCTCCCCCGAGAAGAAATCGAAGGCGGCCTCCGCCCCGGCGACGACTTCCCCGTCTTTCAGACCGACTTCGGCAAGATCGGCATCATGATCTGCTGGGATCTCCAGTATGCCGACCCCGCTCGTCACCTGGCTATCAAGGGCGCTGAACTCATTCTGTTGCCCATCTGGGGCGGCAACGAGGCCCTGCCCAAAGCGCGCGCCATCGAAAACCAGGTCTACCTCGCCGCCGCCGGCTACAATCACCCCACCTACATCCTCGACCCCGACGGCCGCACCCTCGCCTCCGCGACCGAACTCGGGCAGGCGGCCATCGCTACACTCGACCTGAACCGTCGGTTCGTGGACAAGTGGCTGGGCTGGATGCGCGGCCGCTTCATGAAAGAGTTGCGACTCGACGTGCCCGTCCCGCAACCGGGCTTGGAACCATGATTGCCGGCAAGAGGGAATGAAAGACAGCGCCGCACGCAACGCTGCCAGCGAATCCAAACAGGCCCCTGTCATCCCCGACAAGCTCTATTTCCGCATCGGGGAAGCCAGCCGCTTGCTGGGCCTGCCTCCCCACGTGTTGCGCTACTGGGAAACGGAATTCCCCTCCCTCGCCCCCAAGAAATCCCCCGGCGGCCAGCGGCTGTACCGCCGAAAGGACTTGGAGCTGCTGTTGATGATCAAGCACCTGCTCTACGAGCAGAAGTTCACCATCGCGGGCGCTCGCCAGTGGCTTGCCCAGCGGTCTCGCCGCCCCAAAACCTCGGGCCCGTCAGGCCAGGGCAAGCTCTTCCAGGAGCCGGCCTCCCTGCTCGAACAGATCCGTCGTGAGCTGGCCGAAATTGCGGAGATGCTGAAGTAGCCGGCCAGCGCTGACGGGTTTTCCCGCTTGCCGCGGATGCCCCGGTCCTCCAAAGGCCCCCGGCCTCGCTCCAGTTGGGTGAATTCTACCGAGGCGGGCAATGGCTCCCAGGCCCTCCCGAGGCCCCAATTGGCCACGGCTCAGTGGCCGTGGCTTGCCACCGCCGCCGGAGGCTTCCGTGCCAAGTGCGCCAGCAGCCCCACAGCCGTCTCCAGGGCCTCGGCTCGCCATGCCAGGCCACGGCGCGCCCGCTCCAGCAGACCGCCCAGGGCCTCGCTGATCGCCCCC
>JBMFPL010000566.1:0-1809 GCA_049969115.1 Bryobacteraceae bacterium
CTCGTCGAGCGCCGATTCCACCGCCTCGCGCTCGCTCGCCGCCAGGATTCCCACGCGCTCCAGCACGCGCGCCCAGGCTTTGGTCCCTTCGATGTCGGCCTCGATCAGGCGACGGTCGAAGGCTAGCGAGCCGGAAAAGCGTTCGAAGACTTCCGACGGCGAGCCTTCGAAGCGGCCGCCCCAGAGCTTCATGGGCACGCCTCAGCGGGCCTTCAGCGCCGCGCGCACGCGCACCGGCAGGCCGACCAGGTTGATGAAGCCCTCGGCGTCCTTCTGGTCGTAGCCGGCGCCCATGGTGAAGCTGGCAATCTCCACCGCGTAGAGCGAGTTGGGCGAGCGCCGCGCGACCGGCTCCACGTTGCCTTTGAACAGGCGCAGCGTGACCTCGCCGGTGAGGCTCTCGGCCACCTTCTCGAAGAAAGCGTCCAGGGCCTCGCGCAGGGGGGTGAACCAGAAGCCGTTGTAAACCAGCTCGGCGTAATCGAGCGCCAGCCGCTGCTTGTAGTGCATCAGGTTGCGGTCGAGCGTGAGCGCCTCCAGCTCGCGCAAGGCGGTCACGATCAGAGTGCCGCCCGGCGTTTCGTAACAGCCGCGCGACTTCATCCCCACGAAGCGGTTCTCCACCAGGTCCACGCGCCCCACACCGTGCTCGCCCCCGATCCGGTTCAAGGTCTCCACGATGGCAACCGGCCCCAGGCGCTCGCCGTTGACCGACACCGGCCGGCCGCTTTCGAAGCCGATCGTCACTTCGGCCGGCTCATCGGGCGCCTCGCGCGGGCTGCGCGTGATCATCCAGACGTCCTCGGGCGCCGGGTTGGCAGGGTCCTCCAGCGGCCCGCCCTCGTGCGAGATGTGCCAGAGGTTGCGGTCGCGGCTGTAAATCTTCGTTGCCGTGGCCGTCACGGGCACGTTGTGCCGGGCGGCGTAGGCCAGCGCGTCCTCGCGCGATCGGATCTCCCACTCGCGCCAGGGAGCGATTACGCGCAGATGGGGCGCCAGGGCCTTGTAGGCCATCTCGAAGCGCACCTGGTCGTTGCCCTTGCCTGTGCAGCCGTGGGCCAGGGCGTCGCAGCCCGTCTTGAGCGCGATTTCGACCTGTTTTTTGGCCAGCAGCGGCCGCGCGATCGAAGTGCCCAGCAGATACTTGTGCTCGTAAACCGCGCCCGCGCGCACCAGCGGCCACAAATACTGGGTGACGAATTCCTCGCGCAGATCTTCGATGTAGACTTCGGAAGCGCCTGTGCGGCGCGCCTTTTCCTCCAGCCCGGCCAGTTCCTCCTCTCCCTGGCCGATGTTGCCGCACACGGCCACCACCTCGCAGCCGTAGTTTTCCTTGAGCCAGGGGATGATGACGGAAGTATCCAGCCCGCCCGAATAAGCCAGCGCTACCTTCTTGGGTTTCTCCATATTTATCGAATTCTAACAGGCTGCGCCGGCCCTCATGCCAACATCATGAGCAGCAGAGCCTTCTGCGTGTGCAGCCGGTTCTCGGCCTGCTCGAAGACCAGCGAGCGCGGAGATTCGATGACCTCGTCGGTGACCTCCTCGCCGCGCCGGGCCGGCAGGCAGTGCAGGAACACCGCCTCCGGCGCCATCTCCATCAGTCGCGCGTTGACCTGATAAGGCTGGAAGACCCGCCGCCTTTCGTCCGCCTGGTGCTCGAAGCCCATGCTGGTCCATACGTCGGTGTAGACCGCGATGGCGCCAGCCAACGCCGTGGCCGGATCGGTAGTGATCGTCAGCTCCGTCCCGCTGGCGGCAGCCAGACCCGTGGCCGTGGCCGCGATTTCCGCATTGGGCGCGTAGCCC
>JBMFPL010000567.1:0-1791 GCA_049969115.1 Bryobacteraceae bacterium
CGCCGAACGTCTCCTTCTGGACGAGAACAATGGCTTGCAACCGCACCATTTCGAGGATGGCCAGGAAAAGGCAGATCATCGCCCGAAGGCTGCGCTGGCGCTCGAACAACTCGCGAGCCGTCACCATCTCGCCGGGCGGCCGGTTGAGCAGCTCCGCCTTCAGGAACTCGATCATGTCGGCCAGCGTGACCGGCTCGTGGTTGACCTGGAAGGTCGGCTTGTTGCGTGAGCGTTCCAGCACCGCCTGGAAGGCCGCCACCAGGTCGTAAACCGTGACCGCCAGGCCAGGATCTTCCCCGTCCAGGAAGGCGCGCACCTGGGGGTTGGACCAGATATTTTCCTCGATCAGCCGCTTCTGCTGGAGCATTTCCGCCGCGTTCTTGAAACGCTCGTGCTCGATCAGGCGCTGGACCAGCTCGTGGCGCGGGTCCTCGGGCTCACCTTCGCGCGAGACCAGCTCGGGGTCGCGCGGCAGCAACATGCGCGATTTGATGTGGATCAGGGTGGCCGCCATCAGAATGAACTCCGCTCCCAGCTCGATGTCCAGTTCGGCGGCCTGCTGGAGATAGTCCAGGTACTGCTGGGTGATCCGCGCGATGGGGATGTCCCAGATGTCAATTTGCTGCTTGCGGATCAGGTCCAGCAGCAGGTCCAGCGGCCCCTCGTACCGCTCCAGGCGGACGTTCAGCGGCGACGACACAACCCATCACGATAGCACGGGGACCGCACCCGCCGATTGCCTTCCCGGCCGGGTCCGTCGCGGAGCCGGGAAGTGCGCGCACGTCGCTGGGCAGGTGAGGCTCGCCGGGGCCGCGCCCGCCCCGAACGCCCGACGGAGCGGGCAACTGTGCTGCGGGCGGACCGCCGTGGACGCCACGCCCCGTCCGCGCGGCAGGTCCGACTGCTGCCACAATGATGGCAAGGAGCTTGGTTCCATGATCGTCGCTGATTTGGCGCAAATTGGCGGCCGCACGTATCCGGCCCGCCGGCGTACGCAAAATTTGGTAGGCGGGGCCAGCCCCATCCAGGCCAAAAACTTCTGCATGGGCTATGTGACGCTGGAACCCCGCGGCGGCCAGGTTCCCTGGCACAACCAGGAACAGGAAGAGATTTACTTCATCATCGAGGGCACGGCGGAAATGTGCCTGGGCGAGGAGCGCGCCATCCTGCACGCGGGGCAAGCGGTCTACATCCCGCCTCGCGTCTACCACCAGTTGACCAACATCGGCGACACCGTCTGCCGCATGATTTACTGTTACGCGCCAGCGGGCGACGTGGCGCACTGGAAGCAGGAGCTGGAAGGCACGCTGCCCCGGGCGGGCGTCGAAGCGCCGCCGCTGCCCGAGGGCGCCTGGCCGCAGTGCGTCGACAAGCCGGCGGCCGGCTGAACGGGATTCGGAAAGTTCTCGCCGAGGAGAGCAGGCAGATGAGCAGCTCGATCGTGCACGAAGTCGGGATCATCATGAACGGCGTCACCGGGCGCATGGGTCTCAACCAGCACCTGAAACGCTCCATCCTGGCCATCCGCCAGCAGGGAGGCGTGCGGGTCAACGAGCGGGAAGCGATCATGCCACGGCCGCTGCTGGTGGGCCGCAACCCCGCCAAGCTCGAAGCCATCGCGCGGGAGTGCGGCGACTTGCCCTGGACGACCGACCTGGACGCAGCCTTGGACGATCCCGCCTACATGGTTTACTTCGACTCGCAAGCCACTGCACTGCGCGTGCCCGCCCTGCTCAAGGCCATCGCGAAAGGCAAGCATGTGTACTGTGAGAAACCCAGCGCGGACACGCT
>JBMFPL010000568.1:0-1789 GCA_049969115.1 Bryobacteraceae bacterium
CCCCCTTCGGCGATTGTTTTGCTCGGGCCTGCTGGCGTGACCCACCGCACCCCGCCCCCGTAACAACCGGCCGCGCCCCAAGGGTAACCTCGCACGGCGGAAGCCAGTGGGAGTCGAACCCACCCGAGACGCGTCCAGCGCGCCTCGCGCCGGGTTTGAAGCCCGGGCCCGGCACCGGCCAGGACTGGCCTCCACTGCGGATTCTAGCACGCCGGGCGTCGCCGGGCCCTTCAGGCCAGCGCCTGTTCCAGGTCCGCCAGAATATCCTCCACTGCTTCGATGCCCACCGACAGACGCACGAGATTGTCGGCGATGCCCGTGCGCTCGCGCTGCCGAGGGGATAAGTCGCGGTGGGAACTCATCACCGGATAAAGGATCATCGAATGAACATCGCCGAGCGAGGTCGCGCGCACGATCAACCGGAGCCGGTCCATGAAGGCGAAGACTTCCTGGCGCCCGGCGCCCCGGATCTGGAAGCTCACCATTCCGCCGTACAGTCCTTGCGGGAACAGCCGCGTCACCGTCGCGGCGTCGGGGTGGCTCTCATCGCCCGGGAAATGTACCCGCTCGATCCGCGCGTGCCCTTCCAACCACTTCGCCACCTCCCGCGCGTTGGCGCACTGCCGCTCCATGCGTAACGGGAAGGTCTTGATGCCGCGCATCGTAAGGTAACTCTCAAAAGGTCCCAACGCGGGACCGCTGGTGCGGGCCAGCGCCCTCAAAGCCTCCAGATGCTCGCGCGTGGTCACCACCACGCCGCCGAGAACGTCACCGTGCCCTGCAAGATACTTGGTGAGGCTGTGAACGACGAAATCGGCCCCCAACTCCAGCGGCTTCACCAGCAGCGGCGTGGCGAACGTGTTGTCTACCACCAGGCATGCCTGTGCGCGCCGCGCCAGCTCGGCCAGGCGATCCAACGGCGCCACGCGCAGCAGCGGGTTGGAGATGGTCTCCACCAGCAGGCAGCCGGGGCGCTGCTCGGCCAGCATGTGTTCGACGGCCTCCAGATCGCAGGCGTCCACGAAGCGCGTCTCCACACCCAGCGGCTCCAGCACGGTCGTCAGCAGGGTCAGGGTGGCGCCGTAAAGGGCTTCGGCCGCCAGCACCCGTTTGGGCCGGTCCGTCAGCGCCGCCAGCAACGCCGTCTGGATGGCCGCCATCCCCGAGGAGCAGGCCAGCGCTCCGGCTCCGTTCTCCAGCCCGGCCACAAGTTCCTCCAGCGCAGCGTTGGTGGGATTGCCATACCGGGCATAGCAGTAGCCTTCTTCTTCGCGAGCGAAAATCCGGTCCAGTTTCTCAACCCGCTCGTAGAAGTAACTGGCCGCCGTATAAATGGGATAAGTTACCGGGATGTAATCGCCGGCTTTCCGGCGATCCCCCGCGTGAACCGCTTTGGTATGGATTTTCACTTTCCCGACCTTGGCCGCTAACGGCGTCTCCAGCGTGTTCCTTCCCTAGTGTCTTCCAGGACGATGCCGCGTTCCAGTAGCTCGGCCCGGATGCGGTCGGCCCGTGCGAAGTCCCGCGCCTTGCGCGCGGCGTTCCTCTCGGCGATCAAGGCTTCGATTTCCTGTTCCGAGATGGGCGGCCGCGCCGAGGGCTTCAAGACATCGAAAACGGAGTCGAAGCGGGCCAGCAGGTCGCCGGCCGCCCTGACGTTCTCCGCCCGAAATTGCCCGGCATCCATGGCCGCATTGGCTTCCCTGAGGTATTCGAAGATGGCAGCCAAGGCCTCCGCCGTGTTCAGATCGTCATCCATCGCCTCCTCGAACTCCCTCAGGGCTTGCCG
>JBMFPL010000569.1:0-1784 GCA_049969115.1 Bryobacteraceae bacterium
CTGAGCTTGCAGGAACCGCGGAAGGACCTATCCTGTGTGGTCATCCCGGTCAAGCCATCGCTGGGTTTTGACTTGCGCTTCCACAGCGGCTACGAGGTTAGCATCCCGCTGAAAGAACTGGCCGGATCCGAGAACCTGCTGACCATGATCTTCCGGGTCACGCCGGAAGAACGGCCGGATGAGCCCGTCTACTTCGTGCAGCGCGTGCGGGTGCCCGCCATCGAGCCTGACGCCAAGGGCGACGCCTACCTGCAAGGCGGCTTCGACGTGGGCGAGGGGCGCTACCACGTGGACTGGCTCATGCGCGACCGGACCGAGCGCGTGTGTTCGTTCTACTGGGACGTGGAGGCGCGGCTCTCCCCGCGCGATCGCGATCTGGCCGTGGCCCTGCCGCCCGGGTCCGTCCAGCCCGCCGATCCCGAGCCTTTCCGCGAGGAGCCGCCGGTGGCGCGCTCCCAGGACCAGCCGCCGCTCAACGTCAAAGTGCTGGTCAACTTTGCGCCGCAAAACGCGCGCGCCGCCACGCTGCAACCGTTGGACATCACCGCCCTGGTGGCCATCCTGCGCGGGATCGCCCGCGAGCCGCGCATCAGCAAGTTCTCGGTGATCGCCTTCAACCTCCAGGAGCAGAAAATCCTCTACCGCCAGGACGGCGCCGACCGCATTGACTTTCCCGCCCTGGGCGAGGCCTTGCGCTCGCTCAATCTGGGCACCATTGACCTGAAACGGCTGGCCCAGAAGCACGGCGAGACTCAGTTTCTCACCGAACTGATCCAGCGCGAAATCGCCACCGAGGATCATCCCGATGCGCTCATTTTTGCCGGCCCCAAAGTGATGCTCGAAGAAAGTGTGCCGGTGGAGGCGCTGCGCGAGGTGGGCGACATCGAGTATCCCGTCTTCTACATGAATTACAACCTCAATCCGCAAGCCAACCCGTGGCGGGATGCCATCGGGCGTGCGGTGCGTTTCTTCCGCGGTTACGAGTACACTATCACACGGCCGCGGGATCTCTGGGTGGCCCTCAATGACGTGGTGGCCCGCGCGTTGCATTTCAAGAACTCGCGCAGGGCTGCCGGGACCGGATCTCAATGATGGGAACGCGTCGTTGGGCAGGATTCCTTCTCCTGGCAACGTGGCTGTGGACCGCCCCCTCGCAATTCTACAAGACCCAGCGGTTCAGGCAGCACAGCCTGGCGCCTTTCGTCCCCTCACCTCACCAGGTGGTGGAGAAAATGCTGGAGGCGGCCGCGGTGAAGCCTGGCGAGACCGTGTACGACCTGGGGTGCGGCGACGGGCGCATCCTGATCACCGCCGTGCGCAAGCACAAGGCGCGCGGGGTGTGCGTGGAGATTTCCCCTGAGCTGGTTCAGAAGACTCGCCAAGAGATCCGGCGCCTGGGTCTGGAGGGGCAGATCGAGGTCATCGAGGGCAACCTGCTCGATGTGGACCTTCACAGCGCCGACGTGGTCACGCTTTATCTTCTGACCAGCTCTAACGAGCTCGTCAAACCGAAGCTGGAAAGCTCGCTGCGGCGGGGCGCACGGGTGGTCTCCCACGACTTTATGGTTCCGGGCTGGGAGGCTGACCGGGTGGAGAAGGTGCACGCCAGCGGGCGCACCCATACGATCTACGTTTATTCGATGCCTCCCAGGCGCCACTGATGGGGCGGCGCGCTCACCAGCGCTTCAGGCCCTTGCGCGCGATATCGCGCCGGTAGTGCATGCCTTCGAAGTGAATCTCGCGCACCGCCGCGTAAGCGCGCTCGATGGCGCCGGGCAGGTCGG
>JBMFPL010000570.1:0-1755 GCA_049969115.1 Bryobacteraceae bacterium
GGGTAGACGAGCAGATGCGCACTTCGGATCCTCAGATCTGGGCAGTAGGCGACGCCGTCGAGGTGCGCGACTGGGTGACTGGCCAGTGGCGGCTCGTCCCTCTGGCCGGGGTTGCCAGCCGCCAGGCCCGCGTAGCGGCCGACTCCATCTGTGGCCGTCCCTCGCGCTTCCGCGGCGCGCAAGCCACCGCCATTTGCAGCGTCTTCGGCCTGGCCGCAGCCATGACCGGCGCCACCGAAAAGCAGCTCCGGGCCGCTGGCCATGCCGGCTACGAGACGCTTTACCTGCATCCCTTCCACCACGCCGACTACTATCCCGGAGCGAAACGCATCCACATGAAATTGATTTTTTCGCGCCCCGGCGGGCTCCTCCTGGGCGCCCAGGCGGTCGGTGAGGCAGGCGTGGACAAGCGGATTGACGTGATCGCTCTGGCCATCCAGAAGCGCGCCACCGTCTTCGATCTGGAAGAGGCCGAGCTGGCTTACGCACCGCAGTACGGGGCGGCTCGCGACCCGGTCAACTTGGCGGGAATGGCGGCAGCAGGCGTGTTGCGGGGCGACGTCGAGCTAGCCCCGTGGGATGGCCTGCCCTCCCGCGAGGCGTTGCTGGTGGACGTGCGAGATCCGCACGAATACGCCCGCGGTCACATCGAAGGCGCCCTGAACATCCCGTTGAGCGAGCTGCGCGCGCGCTTGCACGAGCTGCCGCGCGACCGCGAACTCTGGCTGTGCTGCGCGGTGGGCCGGCGCTCTTACTACGCCGCGCGCATTCTGCTACAGCACGGCTTTCGGGCCCGCTCGTTGCCCGGCGGGTTCCACACCTGGCGCCTGCGCCACCCCTAAACCGGCTGCGCAACCGCGCGCCATAGCTGGAAGCGGCCCGCGCCCTCGCAGCTCGTGCGGTAGCATGGTAAGGGTACTGGCGAGACACCGGGTCGCAGGGCCGCACGGACCGGACTCTTCGCGGTTCCCTGAGCAGCGCAGGCCCGGCCGGTACCATTTTCTATACCAGCCCGAGGAGGTCATGGCAAGCATGAGCGAGAGCAATCGCAGAGAGTTCCTTTACGGCGCCGCCGCCCTGTCCATCGGCGCGCGCCGCATTCTGGGCGCTAACGATCGCATTCAGGTGGGTGTGGTAGGCCTGGGCGGCCGCGGGCGCGCTCATCTTGGCTATTACATGGCCATCCCCACCGCCCAAGTGGTGGCCGTCTGCGACGTGGATCAGGCCGCCCAGGAGCGCGCGGCGGCGATGGTGGAGAAAAAGACCGGCCTCAAGCCGCGCGTCTACACCGACATGAGAAAGATGCTTGAGGACAAGGACATCCAGACCGTCTCCATCGCCACCCCGAACCACTGGCACGCCTTGCAAACCATCTGGGCCTGCCAGGCAGGCAAGGATGTTTACGTGGAAAAACCCGCCTGCCACAACGTCTGGGAAGGCCTGAAAATGATCGAGGCGGCGCGCAAGTACAACCGCATGGTGCAGGTGGGTTCCCAGGGCCGCAGCGCCCCGCACAAGATCCGTGCCATGCAATTGCTCAAGGAGGGCGTCATTGGCAAGGTCTACCTCTCCAAGGGCCTTTGCTTCAAGCGGCGTCCTTCGATCGGCCACAAACCGGATGGTCCCGTGCCGCCGGGCGTCAACTGGGATCTGTTCCTCGGCCCCGCTCCCATGCGGCCCTTCAACGAGAACCGCTTCCGCTACAACTGGCACTGGTTCTGGGACACCGGCAACGGCGACATCGGCAACCAGGGC
>JBMFPL010000571.1:0-1742 GCA_049969115.1 Bryobacteraceae bacterium
CCGCGCATCCCAACCCCTCGAGCATGTGGCGCGCTACTCGCTGGTTAACAAGGTTGTCCTCGGCCAGGAGCACGCGCAGGGGGGCGGTGGCGGACGAGGCGAGAGGCGCTTCGGGCGGGGCGGTGGCGGGCGTTTGCTCGGGCGGGCCGGCAAGGGGCAGGCGGAGCTGTATCCAGAAGGTGGTACCCTGCCCAGGGCGGCTGTGGAAGCCGATTTGGCCGCCCATCCATTCCACCAGGCGTTTGC
Source organism: Bryobacteraceae bacterium (assembly GCA_049969115.1). Lineage (GTDB taxonomy): Bacteria > Acidobacteriota > Terriglobia > Bryobacterales > Bryobacteraceae > DTHT01. Next base: position 247 of record JBMFPL010000571.1, read on the forward strand.
TGATGGCGAGACCGAGCCCGGCCCCGGGCACGCGGGGCAGGCCGGGATGATCGAGGCGTGCGAAGGATTCGAAGAGCCGGCCTTGCTTGTCCTGTGGAATGCCGGGACCCGTGTCTTCCACCGCGATGCGGATGAGGACGCCGGAAGCGTCCCGTTGCAGGCAGTCGAAGGCGATTTCGACGTGGCCGGAGGGAGTGAACTTGATGGCATTGCCGGCCAGGTTGAGCAGCACCTGCGCGATGCGGTCGGGGTCGCCGAGAAACCTGCGGGGAAGCTCGTCGGGAAAGCTGGTGCGGAGCTCCAGGGATTTCTTTTCCGCCAGGGGTCGGAGCAGGGCGACAATGTGGCGGGCGAGTTCGAGCAGATCGAAGGCCTCCGAGCGGACGGGCAGCTTGCCTGCTTCCATGCGCGCCAGATCGAGCAGGTCGTCGATGACGCGCAGCAGCGTTTCGGCTGAATGCCGGATGGTTTGCACCAGCTCGCGCTGCTCGGGCGCGAGCGGGCTCTCGAGCAGCATTTCGGCGAGGCCGAGGATGCCGCTCATGGGCGTGCGGATCTCGTGGCTGGCCAGCGCGAGGAAGTGGCTCTTGGCGCGGGCCGAGGTCTCGGCCAGTTCCTTGGCCTGGAGCAACTCATCGTGGCGGCGGCGCAGCTCGTCCTCAGCCCACTTCAGCGCCGTGATGTCGGTAACCATGCAGAGGCTGCCGAGGTAGCGTCCGTTGGGGTCGAGCAGCGGCGTGGCGGAGACCAAGCCCCAGAGCGTGGAACCGTCAGGCCGCAGGAGCCGGAATTCAAACCGATCCTTTGCGCGGTGGCCCTGGCGGCGGTGCTCGACGCGGCGCCGGAATTCCTGCCAGCCGTTTTCGTCCGTGATCCGGCGGAGGGAGAGACCGATGAGTTTGTCCACGCTGAGGCCCAACATCTCAGCCAGGGCCTGGTTGGCGAAAACGATTTTGCCGCTGGTAGTCAGAAGGCCGATCCCTTCGGTCGCGGTTTCGACGATCTGGCGGTAGCGGGTCTCGCTAGCGCGCAGGGCTTCTTCGGCCTGGCAGCGGGCCTGTTCGGCCTGGCGGCGCTTTTCTTCCTGGGCGAAGCGGTCCAGCGCGAAGGAGATATTGGCGGCGACGCGCTCGAGCAACTGGGTTTCCTCGCTGTCGAAGGCTCGGGGATCGGGGGAGTACACGGCCAGCGCGCCCGCGATGGATTGTTCCACGTTAAGGGGGAAGGCGGCGACAGATTGGGTGCCGAGACGGCGGAGCAGTTCGCGCCAGGGCGCCAGGCGGGGATCATCAAGCGCGTGCTGGATGGTGACGGGGCGGCCTGTGCGCAGGGCGTCGCCGACGGCCCCCTGGCCTTCTGGCTCATCGCGGGCGGTGATGCGAACGGTAGCGACAACCGGCGATGCGATGCCCGCGTAAGCGGCGGGCTTGAGCTCAAGAGTCTTGGGATCGAGAAAGCCGACGAAAGCCAGCCGGTAGAGGCCGCCTTCCACGACG
>JBMFPL010000572.1:0-1726 GCA_049969115.1 Bryobacteraceae bacterium
CCATCTGGAAGGCTTTCATGTACAGCCAGTCGCCCGCGAGCACGGAAGTGTGGTTGCCCCATTTCACGTTGGGGGAAGGCCGGCCGCGCCGCCTGTCAGCGCCGTCAATCACGTCGTCGTGGACCAGCGTGGCGGTGTGGATCAACTCGACCACAGCGGCCAGGCGGATTGCGCTCGCGCCCCCGTCGCCGATCAGCCGCGAACTCAGCAGCAGGAGCACCGGCCGCAGCCGCTTGCCGCTGGCATGGAGGTGACGGCCGATGGCGGTGATGGCTTCCACCGGCGCTTCGCTTTCGGCCCGCAGACACTGCTCGACCTGCCGAAGTTCCTCGGCGATCAGAGCGACAATTTCCCCCGCCGTGGATGCCCTCCCTGGCTTGCCCAGCGCCATGCGGACAATCCCAGTCTAACCGCGCAGCTCACGGAGGGGCAAACCCGCCTTGCCGGTCCCCCAGCGCGAAGACGCGATAGAAGTTGGCGGTGCTGGCTTGCGCGATCGCTTCCGGCGGCTGGTTGCGCAGCTCCGCGAGCCGGCGCAAAGTGTAAACGAGGTAACAAGGCTCGTTCCGCCGGCCGCGCATGGGCGCGGGCGCCAGGTAAGGGGCATCGGTTTCGATCAGCAGGCGATCGAGCGGCGTCACGCGCGCCGCCTCCTGCACGCGTGTCGCTTTGGGGAAAGTCACCACTCCCGCGAAACTCAGGTAGAAACCCAGATCGAGGCACTCGCGGGCCTCCTCGGGACCGCCCGAAAAGCAATGCATCACGCAGGGCAGCCCGCTGCCCGCCCAGCGCTGCCGGAGGATGGAGAGCGTGTCCTCCCAGGCCTCGCGTGTGTGGATAACGACCGGTTTGCGCGCTTCGCGGGCCAGCTCGAGCTGGCACTTGAAGACCTCCCGCTGCGCAGCAGGCGGCGAGAAATTGTAATGGTAGTCGAGACCGATCTCGCCAGCCGCGAGCACCCGCGGGTGCGCGAGCAGGGCACGCAGCGCATCCCAGGTAGCCGCCCTCGCCTTGCCGGCGTCGTGCGGGTGCACGCCGGCCGTAGCCCAGATGGTGGGGTAAGCCTCGGCCAGCCGCAGAGCGCACTCCAAGTCCGGCGGCCCATCGCCTGAGCCGATGGCCAGCATGCACTCGACGCCGGCTTCCAGCGCCCTCTGGATCACCTGTTCGCGGTCGTCATCGAACTGCCGGTCGTCCAGGTGGCAGTGCGAATCCACTAGCCTCACGACAAGCGCGTCCCCACCGGCACGTCTTCCCAAGGCCCGATCAGCACGGGCAGCCCGCCTGGCGGCGTGGCCGCCACCACCATGCCATCGGAGACGATGCCGCGCAGTTTGCGCGGCTCCAGGTTGGCCACGACCACTACTTTGCGCCCGATCAACTGCTCGGGCTGGTAGGCCTCAGCGATGCCGGCGACAATGCTGCGAGGCTTCTCTTCACCGAGGTCCACCTCCAGCTTGAGCAGCTTGTCGGCGCCCTTGACGCGTTCGGCCGCGAGCACCTGGCCTACGCGCATGTCCACTTTGGCGAACTCCTCGATGCTGATGCGGGCGGGAGCGGGCTGTTCCTGCGTGGTAGCAGGCGCGCCCGCGGGCACCTGCGTCCTGGGAGCTTCCGCCGTCTTGCCTTCCAGCAGCGCCTTCTGGCGCGCAGCTTCCTGCACCTCGAGCGCCCGCATGCGTTCGATGGCCTGTCTGGGCTCCACGCGCGGGAACAGCGGCTGGAC
>JBMFPL010000573.1:0-1722 GCA_049969115.1 Bryobacteraceae bacterium
CCGCACAGCAGTTTTCCACTACGTATGCGCGCAAGCTGGTTTTCGGGCTGGAACGAAGCCTGGGCCCGGATACCACGGTGACGCTGGAATACGCACTGGTGTCGGGACGCAATTTGCCGCGGATTCGCAACGTCAACGGCGGCCTGCCTCCCATTTACCAACTCGAGCAGACCGCGCGTTCTTTTTACCGCGGCGGCGCGATCGCCATGCAAAGGCGCCTGAGCCGGGAGTTGGCTTTCCTGATCGCATACAACCAGGGCCGCACCATGGACGACGCCTCGGATTACGACGAGCAGCCGCAGAACCCTCTGGATCCGGCGGCCGACTGGGCCCACTCGCGGCAGCATCAGCCGCACCGGCTGGCGGCCAGCGCCCTGTTCGAGCTGCCCGCCGAAGAGCTTGGCGCTCTGCCGGCAGTGGTGCGCAGGGGCCTGGCCAACGTTATCGTAGCGCCGATCCTCACCGCGGGCCGCGGGCGCCCGATCAACGCCCTGGAAACCACGGACGTCTTCCGCACCGGGGCCTTTCCCATTAGCGCCCGGCCCTGGGGACTGGCCCGCAACCCGTTCTTCTCGCCCTCCACTTTTTCGATGGACATGCGAGTCATGAAGGGCTTCTGGCTGAAAAACAAGCGCGCCGTCTTGCAAACCGGCCTGGAGGCGTTCAACCTGACCAATCACTCGAATCCACTTCGCGTCAGCCCCTATCTGGCGGCGCGAGGCCGGCGGCTGGCCTCTTACAACCAGCCCGTCGAAATGCTCAACGCCCGGCAGATCCAGTTCATGATCCAGCTCGAGTACTGAGGCTTCTGGCTGCTCTTATGGATGGTTTTGGCGACTGACGCCCTTTGTCGTGAGTGAAGCGAAGGTAGCGCGACATCGGGCTGGCGCCCGCAGTCCGTCTTTTTGTCCACGGGCGGCCAGTTTGCGCGGGTGATGACGCAGCGGCGGGACAGGCGGGCCGCTATGGCGAGCCGGGAAGCCGGTTGAGGTCAATCCTGCCCAGGCTAAGATCGAGCGCCAGAGCCGCGATGCAGACCGATCGCTGCACCTGCGAGAGCAGCGACTGGTTGGTCAGTAAGGCCGACTCGGCATCCAGCACGAAGTTAATGATGCTGCGTCCCGCCGCGAACTTCAAGCGTTCATCCCGCAGAACGCGCTCGCTCTCGGCCACCGAGCTGCGAAGCGCCTCAACGCGGCTTTGGGCGCTCTCCAGCTCGGCCAGTGCAGTCCGGACTTCTCGTTGTACGCGAAACTCGAGCTGCTGGCGCGCAAGGCGGGCTTGCTCGAGCTCGGCTTGGGCCGACTGGATCTGCCCTTTGCGGCGGCCACCGTCGAAGAGCGGAAAGGAAACATGGACGCCCAACAGCCAGTCGGTCGCTGCCCTGCCCGGGGCAGTGAGAGTGGAAGAGATGTCGGGCAACATCCGACCAATCAGTTGGAGAAAGCCTACCGGGCTGTTGGAGAGGTAATGAAGGCTGGAGGCCCGCACATCCACGCGGGGCCAGAGCGACTTGCGAGCGGCTTGCTCGGTTTTTTCGCTGGCCCGGATTTCGTGATCCTGCGACTGAAGTTCCGGCCTGTTGACGAGGGCCTGCCGGATGAGATCCGGCTCGGGCTCGACCGCAGGCGCTGGTCCGGCGCACGAGGGGTGCGCGCCAACCGAGGGACCTCCCCCGGGTAGCCCATTACTGCGGCCAGCGCGCTCAGCGAACAGCGACGG
>JBMFPL010000574.1:0-1716 GCA_049969115.1 Bryobacteraceae bacterium
GTGGATGCCGCCCAGGCGGCCGGCCTCGCGGGCCAGCTCGATAATTTCTTCGGTGGGAGTGTAGTTTCCGGGTACGTAGAAGAGGCCGGTGGAAAGGCCGAAAGCGCCTTCCTGCATGGCCTGTCGGACCAGTTGTTTCATGCGCTCGATTTCGTGGGCGGTGGCGGGCCGGTTTTCCCGGCCCATGACGGCTTCGCGGATGCTGCCCTGGCCGACGAGCATGGCGAAGTTGACGGCGGGCGGCAGGGCGGCGACGCGGCGGAGGAACTCGCCTAGCGGCAGCGGCGAGCTGCCGTCCTGCCCTTCGACCAGCGTGGTGACACCCTGGCGCACGTAGTTCTCTGCGGTGGGCGTGTGGAAGATGCCACGGCGGGCGTGGGTGTGGATGTCAATGAAGCCCGGGGCGACGGTGAGGCGGCGCGCGTCCAGCCGCAAGGGAGCCTCGGCACCATCGAGCCTCCCGATGGCCGCGATGTGATCGCCGCGAATTCCGACGTCGGCTCGGAACCAGGGCGCGCCCGTACCGTCTACCACGCGCCCGCCGGTGATCAGCACGTCGAAGCTGGAGGGCGGCTGGGCGAAAATTCTGCCCGCCAGGAGAAAAATTGCCAGACCCTTCCGCATGGTGGCCATTGTAGCCAGACGGGTGCAAGCTTGGTGGGGCGGGTGTGTCAGCAGGGAACAGCGGCGGTCAACATGCAACAGCGCCGTCCGGGAGCGCGCTCAGTCGCGCATGCGGGGCGAAGACGAAAGCATGGAGAAAAAGAGACTGACAATGAAGAGCATCGCGATCCCCAGTCCGACCCACATGGTCAAAGCCTCCCTGCTCTTACCCCCAAGCGGGTGCAATTCAGCTTCCAAACGTTCGGATGCCGGTCAGGCAGAAAAGTTACAGGCTCGTTCCGCCTGGCGCCAGGCCGGCATGGTTTCTTGCGATCTTGTTGACCGGTTTGGCACTACAATGAGGACATGAGGAACTTTGCTGCGGCGTTGGCGTGCATCTCAGCCTTGCTGGGGGCCGCGGCCCTGCAAGCGCAGAAAGCCAGCAACGAGGATACCCGGCGGCTGGACCGTGCGGCGGTAGTCTTTCAGGAGATCATGGACTCCCCGGACAAGGGGATTCCGCAGGAGCTGCTGAACAAGGCGCAATGCGTGGTGATTGTGCCCGGCCTGAAGAAGGGTGCGTTCATTTTCGGCGCCAACTACGGCCGGGGGTTCTTTTCCTGCCGGAGCAAGAAGGGAGTGGGCTGGACGGGCCCGGCAGCGGTGCGCATCGAGGGCGGCAGCTTCGGGCTGCAAATCGGCGGCTCGGAGATTGACGTAATCATGCTAGTGATGAACGAGCGCGGCGCCCAGCGGCTGCTGTCGAGCAAGTTCACCTTGGGAGGCGACGCCTCGGTGGCGGCGGGCCCGGTGGGCCGCACGGCCACGGCGCAGACCGACGCCTACATGACGGCGGAAATTCTCTCCTGGTCGCGCTCGCGCGGGGTGTTCGCGGGCATCTCCCTGCAAGGGGCCACGCTGCGCCAGGACCTGGACGTGAACCGGCGAATTTACGGCAAGCTGCTGGAGAACCGGGATATCATCGAGCAGGACCTGCCCCCGCCCGAGCCCGCGCGGCGGCTGATCCAGACGCTGAACAAGTACTCCAGCCGCAAGAGCTGAGCATCCGGCGCAACCGTTAGCCCAGGATCATGACGGACCATACCGTCCCGG
>JBMFPL010000575.1:0-1681 GCA_049969115.1 Bryobacteraceae bacterium
GACCGCATAACGGCGCTCCCGGCTGGCGCCGCGCGCCTTCTCCAACGCCCGACGGATGGTCTGCCAGGGCCTTCGCGCGCTGCCATCGCCCCGCTCGTCGTCGCCAGAGCGGGACACATGAAAGACCGCAGCGTACCGCTGCTCGGCCACTGGCTCGTTGCGCGGGCCCTGGGCGGCGGCTACGAGGGCGAGCAGGAATGCGGCCCGCCGCATGGTCAGCTACCGGCTGGCAGCGCCGCGCGCCATCCCGCCCGCAAAAGAGCTCGCAGCTCGCGCTTGATCGCGCTGTGCCGCGCGCTGCCCGCCAGGTTGTGCAGCTCGCCGGGATCGATGGAATGATCGTAAAGCTCCACACCCTGTCGTCCTTCGTCCCACTCGGTACAGCGCCAGCGCTCCGTGCGCACGGGACGTCCGACGAAGACAATGTCCCGCGCGGCTTCGGTGCGCTCCTTGCCGCGGCCCTGCATGGTAAAAACCCCTTTCTTCCACGGCCGCGCAGGATCCTCCAGCAGAGGCACGAAGCTCGTGCCCTCGAGTTGGCCGGGCACGGGCAGGCCGCAGAGTTCCGCCAGCGTGGGGTACAGGTCCACCAGCTCGACCAGGCGCGCGCAGCGCGATCCCATGCCGCGGCGGCCGGGCGCCCACACGATCAACGGTACGCGCGCCGAGTCTTCGAAGAGCGTGTTCTTGTGCCACAAGCCGCCGTGATCGCCCAGATGATAGCCGTTGTCTCCGAAGAAAACGACGACGGTGTCGTCCCAGAGGCCCAGCCCATCCATGGCCTCTACAATGACGCCAAGCTGCGCATCCATGAAGCTGACGCAGGCGTAGTATGCCGCCAGGAATTCCCGCACCTGCGGATCGGTCAGAGGCCTGGGCGGCGGCTCGTGATTGAGCGCCGGAGGGAGCACGCGATAGCCCTTGGGGGGCGCGGGAGGCAGCGCGATCTTTTCCGGGGGGTACCAGTCGAAGTACCGGGCGGGAGCGGCGTAGGGTGCATGCGGCCTGCGGAACCCGACACCCAGGAAGAAAGGGCGCCCGCTGCGCCGCATCTTTTCCATGATCTCGACCGCGCGCCGTGCCACGATGCCGTCCGGCGTCTTTTCGTCAGGCGTCTTGAGCGTGGCCCACTCGAAAGTGTGTCCTCGCGGCCCTTCGGCTTTGACCAGGCGGATGATCTCGCTCGCCGGCGGGTTCTTGCCGAACTCACGGTGCTCCTCGTCCCACGAGCGCGGATCCTCGCAACATTCGCCCGTGTGGTACACCTTGCCCACCATGGCGGTGTACCAGCCTTTCTGCCGGAAGTACTGGGGCAGAAAGACGTGGTCCCCCAACGTACTGGCGCGTGGGCGTTTGCAGGGTCTAGACCCGCGTGGTTTCAGGCCGCAGGCCACTCAAGAAGGACGCGCGTGACGGCTGGCACAGTGGGAACTGGCAGTACGTTCGTTCAAAGAGCACGCCGCGGGCCGCCAGGCGATCGGCCCGGGGCGTCTTGACCGGCTGACCGTAACAGCCCAGCGCCGTGTTGAGGTCGTCCACGACGATCAAGATCACGTTTTTGGGCACGGCGCTGCGAGCCAGCACGGCGCCGGGAATCAGGCCTGCGAATTGGCGGCGCGTGAGCATGCACGACTCCTATTGCTGCTCTTTGATCCAGGCGTGACGCGGGTCGTCTTTCCAG
>JBMFPL010000576.1:0-1669 GCA_049969115.1 Bryobacteraceae bacterium
GGAGAAGAACGCCACGCGGTCTTCTGCATCCACGAAGGTCAAATCCACCGGCAGCGTGTTCAAGATGGCAGCCAGTTGCTGGAGGCTGAGGGCGCCGTTGGGCAGCTCGACGTCGGCGGTGGGCGGCAACTCCACTCCCTTGCGCAGCACCCGCGCGGGCGGCTGGTAGCCAGTGCGGGGTTCGACCAGGCACCAGCCATAGCGCGGCGAGGACTCCCAGATCTCGGCCCAGTCATCTTCCGTGAGCGTGCCGAGAGCCATGGGCAGGAGGATGTTTTCTTCCTTGTAGATCATCTCCTCGACGGCTGCCACCGCGCGCCGCCCCAGACCCGCAACCAGCGCCTTCAGGGGGCCCGCCTGACCGTCTTGCGAGCGGAGCGCCTCGTCCAATTGCTTTAGCAAAGAGCGGACCTCGTCGTCTTTGGCCCACATGACCTGAGACGGGCCCGTGATCCCGTACCGCTCCAGGCGCGGGAACAGAGCGTGCTCCTTGCGCTGGTAATGCTTGTCCACGTCCATTAGCTCGTTGACCGCCCGGCGCCACTCGAGCAGCTCAGCCTCAGCGATGGCTTCGCCGGGAAGGGTGCCAATGTGCTCCATGATCTGGCGCGCACGGGCGGTGACCTGGCGCAGGGCGGCGTTTTCCCGGCGGAAGGTGTCCACCGGGTGCCCTGGCGGCGTCTCGGGCGGCCGGATCTGGACCAGGATCTCGCGCGTAACCTGCGAGTGCAAGTCGCACATGGCCTGGATCTCGGAGACGGGCATGCCCTCGGCGATCAACGCTTGCTCCATGGCCACGATCTCCGAGTGATCCGTCTCGCGCACCAGCTCGCGCAGGCGCGCCTTCACCGTCTCGGGGGACTCACCGGCGTGCAAGCTCTTGATGATGTCCTTGAGGGTGCGGATGCGATGGGCCCGGTTGTCAATCAGCTCGCTCATACAGCTTCAGCCTACGTTGCCGGCGGGGACTCCGCGATGACTTCGGTCACAAAAGCCGGGGCGCACCTGGGCTGCTATCATGTTGGAGGCCATGGAATGGACGCGGAGGGAAGCCTTGCTGGCCCCGGCGGGGGCACTGGCGGCGTGGGCGGACCAGACGCCCCGAATGCCATGCGTGAGGTTGGGGCCGTACACGGTTTCGCGGCTCATCGTGGGCGGCAACCCGGTGAGCGGCAACTCGCATGTTTCCGCCGAGTTGAGCCGCGAGATGGTGGATTACTTCACGGCGGCCAACGCCAAGCGCCTGTTGGCCGACTGCGAGCGCGCCGGCATCAACACCTGGCAGTCGCGGGGCGACCGTCACATCATGCGCCTGCTGCACGAGTATCGGCTGGAGGGCGGCAGGATCCAGTGGATTGCACAGACCGCTTCCGAGTATGCCGACATCGTTCGCAACATCCGCGAAATTGCTGCGTTCCGGCCCATCGGCATCTATCATCACGGCACGGCCACCGATCGCTTCTGGGCTGCGGGCAAGATCGAGCAGGCGCGCGAGTTGCTGAAAGCCATCCGCGACACGGGCGTGCTGGTGGGCCTGGGCACGCACATTCCCGAAGTGGTGGACTACGTGGAAGCGAAGGGGTGGGATCTCGACTTTTACATGACCTGTCTCTACAACCTCAGCCGGCCGCGGGCTGAGGCGGAGCGGCTGGCGGGAGGCAAGGTCGAG
>JBMFPL010000577.1:0-1660 GCA_049969115.1 Bryobacteraceae bacterium
GGATGGCGACGGCCGCGATCTCAGCGCGGCGCTCGGGAGGAACGGCCTCAGCTTCGTTTGTGACGACCTGCCCCTGGCCGCCCTCGGGGTCTGGTGGTGGGCGCTGTCGCGAATCGCTCGCGGACGTGTTTTAGCGCCGGACTGCCCGCCACGCATTCACTCCCTGGCCGCTCGCCTGCGCGGTTGGGCGCGGCTCTTGCTCCACACGGGAGTAGCCAACCGCCTTCCCTTAGTGGCGCGCGCGGCCCGTCTTTTCCCTGCCGGCAGCCCGAGAAGCCTCGCGTACGGCTGCGCAGCGCGCCTGGCCCACCCAGCGCACGGGCAAACGGCGGACACCGCTGCCTGGGTCGCACGGTACTTCCCCCTGCCCGTCGACGGGCATGCGCTCTGCTGGGAAGACCTGAGCCGGGCTTGCGTAACCTTTTGGAGGCGCCACCTGCGGCACAGTTATGCCTGAGAAACCCGTGGTTTCGGTCGTCGTTCTGAGTTACCGCCGACAAGGGCCCGTCGCGCAGGTGCTCGAGTCTATTCTGCGCCAGGAACTGGGAAGCCTCGAGATCATCATCGTAGACAACGGCTCGGGGCCGGAACTTACCGGCTGGCTGAAAACGACGTTTCCGCAAGCCCGGTTGATCGCTCTGGCCAACAATCAGGGACCCGCGGCGCGCAACCACGGGATCCAAGCCGCCCGCGGAGATTTCATCGTGACGCTCGATAACGACGTGTACTTCGACGACGCCCGTGCTCTTCATCGGATCCTGGAAGCATTCGAGCGTCACCCCAAGGCCGGCTGCGTGGTCTTCCGCGTGTATCATCCCGCCACCGGTCGGTTACATCTGAGAGACTGGTGCCACCCGCGGCCGTGGCGTGAGGCCGAACATCAAGAGTTCGAGACCTTTTATATCACCGAGGGCGCTGCCGCTTTTCGTCGTGAGGTATTCCGGCGGGTGGAGCCTTACTGGCCGGAGCTGTTCATCGGGCACGAGGGTTTCGATCTGGGCCTGCGGATTATGGACGCAGGCTACGAGATTTGGTACGTTCCGCAAGTGAAAGTCTGGCATCTGGCCTCCCGCGAAACGCGACCCGACTGGCGGGCTTTTTATTACTACACGCGGAATCTTTTCCCCATTGTTTACCGCAATTATCCTTTGCTCCCAGGTCTGGCGCACGCGCTGCCACGGCTGGCAGCGTTCGGCCTTTATGCGCTCCGGGGAAGGTTTTTCGGCAAGTTTGTGCGCGCCGTATGGGATGGCCTGGTTATGCTGCCCCGTTGCCGGGGGATGCGCAAGCCCATTGCGGCCGCGACCCTGCACCGGATCCGTGCGCTCAGACGCTTCCAGCCGGGCCTGTGGGCCAGGTTCCTGCTCGGCATGCAGCGGATGCTGGGCCGCGCCACTGGCACGGAAATTGCACGATTGGGGGAACGGTGACTGAGCGCGCACGAACGAGGCTCTGGGCCATGGTTATCTGCATCGGCCTTGCCGCGCTGGGGCAGCAGTCCTGCGCCTGGAACGCCGCTGGATCGACAAGGCTGCGACCAGCCGGCGTCGCCTCCCGCGCGCTGGCCGAGGTCCCGACCGGGGGCGGGCTCATCGCTTATCCTGAGACCAGGTTGGGAGACAACCTTCTGGCCAATGCCGGTTTCGAAGAAATCGGCGCC
>JBMFPL010000578.1:0-1653 GCA_049969115.1 Bryobacteraceae bacterium
TCCTCAAGAAAAAAGATTCCGCCAGGCTCAACTTGAGACTTGACAGGGTCGCCCCATATCAGAACGCCAGCCGCAAGCCCAACTGCAATCGCCGGGCATCGAGGGCCGACGAAATCCGCCCGAACAGCGCGTTCGTGTTCACTCCTTGCCGGTTGGGCGAGAAGCTCGTGTTGGGGTTGTTCAGGTTGACGTGATTGAGCGCGTTGAAGGACTCGAAACGGAATTGTAGCGTCTTACCCTCGGCCAGGCGGAAATTCTTGAACGCCGAGAGCGCCAGGTCCACCATCCCGGGGCCGCGCGTGTTGGGCAGGGTCCGCGGCGCGTTGCCCACCGTCCAGTCGGCGGGATTGCGGAAAGCATCGGTGTCGAACCAGCGGACCACGCTTCGCTGAGAGCGCGGCAGGGTGGGATCGTGCACCACGTCGGGGAAGTTAATCCCGGTGAAGTTGTTGGCGCCGCGCACTTGCAGCGGCACGCCGCTTTCCACCGTGAGGATCCCGTTCACCTGCCAGCCGCCCACGAGCTGGCCGGCCACTCCGCGCGTATTGGCCAGCCACCGCTTACCGCGCCCCAACGGCGCCTCGTAGACGGCGCTCGCCACCAGCCGGTGCGTGACATCGTTGGCGTCAATGGCCCGCTCCAACCTTCGGTTGAAACGACCCAGCCGGAACTCACCGATCGCGCCCGCGCTTCCCGCGCTGGAGAAGGAATCGTTGATCAATTTGGAATCAGTGTACGTAATTAGCGCGCTCAGCCCGCGCGAGAAGCGCCGCTCGATGGTAACTTGCAGCGAATGGTAAATGCTCGAGGCGCCGTGATTGGCGTAAGTGGTCACGGTCAGATAATCTGGCAGCGGCAACAGTAACTGCGACCGGCTCACTGTCGCTCCGGAGAGCGCGCCCGTGGCGATCTGCCGGTAGAATGGGTTCGGCACCTGGTCTTGCAAGGCGAGTTGGAGCGACCAGTATTTAGGATCGAGCTGGTTCAAGTTATAATTGGCGCCGAACAGTTTGGTGCCCTTGTTGCCTGCGTAACTTACCGAGGCTACCCACCGTCCCGGCAGCTCGCGCTGGATGGTCAGGTTCCATTGCTGCAAGTAGGGTGTGGGCGCATTGCGGTCCTGGTAACGCACGCCCTGCCCGCGGAAGGCCGAAGGCCCGCCCGCGGGACCCAAGGGGCGCACCAGCGAAATGGGGCCCTGGCCGAGGGCGAACGCCTTGAACGGCCCGCCTCCTACCGGTACGAACGGCGTCGCGGCCGAGAACCCGAAGGCGTTGGAATCGTCGCCCTGGGTGTCGCCCGATTCCGTCAGCAGGTAAACCGCGCCGTAGCCGCCCCGCAGCGCGGTCCGCCCATCGCCGGTAAGATCGTACGCGAACCCGAGCCGCGGCCCGAAATTGTTGTGGTCTCGATTGACGAAGTGGCGCGGTTCGTCCAGCCCTGCGTACTTCAGCACGCCCAGCATCTTCGTTTGATCATTGATGATGAACGGGTCGAAGTTCGAGTGCCGGTTATGGCGCTCCACCGGCCCCGAGTTATAGTCGTAGCGCAGCCCCAGGTTGAGCGTCAGCCGCCGCGTCACTTTGAAATCGTCCTGGATGTAACTGCCGTTGGACCAGGCGTGGAAGGAGAACGAGGGCAGAAACTCCTGCG
>JBMFPL010000579.1:0-1650 GCA_049969115.1 Bryobacteraceae bacterium
TCTGATCTCGGCTCCGGCCTCGACAAGAAACTGGACGACTTCCGCAACAAGAAGCTGTTCGATTTCGGCTGGAGCGATCCTTCGCGGATCGAAATCCGCCGGGAGGGGCAGACGACCGTTTACCAGAAATCGGGCGATAAATGGATGGCGGGCGACCGGCAGATGGATTCGCCCAGCGTGCAGGCAGTCATTGACAGGTTACGCGACCTGAGCGCGGTGAAGTTCCCCGAGAAGGGGGGCGGGTCGCCGACGCTGGAAATTACGGTAACCTCGAACGAGGGCAAGCGGGTGGAGAAGGTGATTATCTCGCGCCAGGGCAACAACTGGTTCGCGGTTCGCGAGAAGGAACCCGCAGTGTACGAGCTGGACGCCAAGGCGGTCGAAGACTTGCAAAAAGCGTTGGCCGAAGTGAAGCCTGCCCAGCCCAGCGAGAAGAAGGAGGCGAGGAAGAAGTAAGCTTGGGGCCTTCGCGCCCCGTGAAACCGTGGGAGGAAGGGGCCGGCCGGCAAGCGGCTCCGCGAAATGACTGGCCTGCTCACCGATCTTTACGAGCTCACCATGGCGGCCGGCTATGTCCAGGCCGGCAAAGCCGGTGAGATCGCGACTTTCGAGCTATTCATCCGTCACTTGCCCCGCCGGCGCAATTTCGTGATCGCAGCCGGGCTGGAGCAGGCGGTCGAGTACCTGCTCAGTTTGTCCTTCACCGAGCCTGAGATCGCCTACCTGCGCGGCCTGCCCCAGTTCGCACGAGCCCCTCAGGAATTCTTCGAGCTTTTGCGCACTTTGCGTTTCACTGGCGACCTCTGGGCGGTGCCCGAAGGGACCCCGATCTTCCCCGGCGAGCCAGTGCTCACCGTCCGCGCTCCCCTGGTGCAAGCTCAGATCGTCGAGACCTACCTGCTGGCCACCATCGCCTACCAGACCATGGTGGCCACCAAGGCCGCGCGCATCGTGCAGACGGCGGCAGGCCGGGGAGTGGTGGAGTTCGGTACCCGCCGGGCGCACTCGCCGCAAGCCGGAGTGCTGGCTGCGCGGGCCGCCTATATCGGAGGCTGCCTGGGCACCAGCAACACGCTGGCGGGCATGAAATTCGGGATCCCCGTTTACGGGACCGCGGCTCATTCCTGGGTCCAATCTTTCCCGGATGAGCTCGAAGCTTTCCGGCAGCTCCAGAAGCTGCTCGGGCCAGCCACGATTTACTTGATCGACACCTACGACACGCTGGAAGGCGCGCGCAAGGCGGCCTCCCTGGGGCTGCCGCTATGGGGCGTCCGGCTGGACAGCGGCGACTTGCTCGCCCTTTCGCGGCAAGTGCGCGCCATTCTGGACGAGGCGGGCCTGCGCGACGCGCGCATCATGGCGAGCGGTGACCTGAACGAGTACAAGATCGGCGAGCTGGTTCGCGCGGGCGCGCCGATTGACGCCTTCGGAGTTGGCACCGAGCTGGCGACCTCGGCGGATGCGCCGGTCCTGGGCGCTGTCTATAAGCTGGTGGAGCTGGAGAGCGGCGGTGTGCGCCGCTACACGGCCAAGCTCAGCGAGGACAAGGCCACCATGCCTGGGGCCAAGCAAGTGTATCGCTTCGCGGACCATGACTTGGTGACCTGCTCGGGCGAACCTGCGCCCGCGGGCGCCGAGCCCCTGCTACGC
>JBMFPL010000580.1:0-1648 GCA_049969115.1 Bryobacteraceae bacterium
CAGCTTCCCTGCTGCCCATTTTGTGGGACGAGACGTTTATGACCCAGTAGTATTAATACTTCGGGGCCAGACCTCCGCGCGCCGGGGTTCCATCCCCGGCTTTTTCCTCCTCCCGAGCCCGGTATCCCGGGTTAGGCCAACGCCCGCGCAACGCCATTTTCCAGCCGCCTTCAGCGGCTCCGGCATCCTTCATGGACCGCCCGACGCCGCGGCTAACATTCACCGCGTGCGGCAGCGCGCCGGCAGGCAGTTGCCGCGCGGAGGTTGCCGTCGCCGAACAACGAGCAACGCGCTTTCCGAGAGCAAGGCAGGCGGCGCGAGCGCGTTCGTCGTTGGATTCCTCCGGAAAGCTGCCGCGAGCAGCATCTGCGCAACGCCCTCGACGTCTGGCTGTCGCGCCTTCAGGCCTGGTAGACGAGCTCTCCCGCCAGCCAAGTGCGCCGGATAGCGAGCCGCGGCGGATCTTCTGTAAACCAGAACTCTACGACGTCCCCCAGCTCGCCCGCCTCCAGTCCCTCTTGGCGTCCCTCGAGCTTCACGGCGCGCGCGGGATTCACCGTCGCCATGGCGACCGCTTCCGAGAGCGTCAATCCTGCCAGCCTAACGAGGTTCTCGACGCCGCGGTCCATGCGCAGCGCCGAACCTGCCAGGCGATTCTGGCTGGCCAGCACCACGCGACCGTCGGGCGTCAGGTCCACTGCCTGCTCGCCTAGCCGATACCGCCCCGGCGAGCACGCGGCAGGCGCGCTGGCGTCGGTGACCAGGAAACTGCGGCCCACTCCCTTGGCCCTGAGTGCCACTTTGAGAAAGCAGGCTGGCAGGTGAATGCCATCCACGATGAAGCCGGCCATGAGCCGGTCTTCAGCGAGCTGCTCCCAGAGGTAGTTGGGGTGGCGCGGCAGCATCATGTGCGCCCCGTTGCCCAAGTGCGTGGAGAGCGTGGCGCCCGCCCGCACTGCTGCCGCAATCTGCTCGCCCGAGGCGGCCGTGTGCCCGATCGCCACCGTGACGCCGCGGGCGACCAACGCCTCGATGTACCGGTCGGCCTGGGGCCATTCCGGTGCCAGCGTGACGAGGCGGATCAGTCCCTCAGCGGCCTCCTGCATCCGTTCGAACTCGTCCAGGTCCGGCGGGCGGACCCAGCGCGCGGGATGAGCGCCCCGGGGCCCGTCCTCGGGGGATATATGCGGTCCCTCCATGTGGATGCCGGCGATCGCCTCGCCGCCCGCAAGCTCGCGGCGCGCCCTCGCCAGTTTGCTAGCCGCTGCGCGCATGTCCTCGGGTGCACCGGTTATGACGGTAGGAAAAAAGCGCGTCACACCCGTGGAGAAAAGGGACTGGATCGAGCGCTCGATGTCTTCGAGGTTCACGGCGGGATCGTTGTAGTCCACGCCAGCGAAACCGTTCACTTGGAGGTCCACGAAGCCGGGCGCCAGCCAAGACGGCCCGCCGGGCGGGGCAGGGTAAAGGGCGCTCTCGATCCTGCGGCTCACCTTGAGGCAGGTGGGCGAGCCGCGCAGGGCGTTACGACCGCTACATTCCATGCCAGTCACGTTTTATCCACGAAATTCGCACACCGCCGTCCCGCCAACCCTTGCCAGCCACGGGCGAAAAAAGTTGTTGAAACCGGTACCCTCCTTCTCGCTTG
>JBMFPL010000581.1:0-1631 GCA_049969115.1 Bryobacteraceae bacterium
GTGCCCCTGCCCGCCTGGCCGCCCAAGCAGGCCGCCTTGAGATCTTCCACCAGTTCTCCGGCCAGCCTGGCTTGCTCCTTCCATTCCTGCTCCTGCGCGCACTTCCGGCGTTCCAGATAGGACGGGATGGCCAGGCTGGGATCCACCGCCGAAAACAGTTTCGTCTTTTCTTGCACTACCTGGGCGAAGCCCTTTTCCAGCAAGCTGTCCAGAACCTCGTAGATCTTCTGGCGCGGAACGCGGGCGCGGGCCGCCAGCTTCAGGGCTTTGAAGCGGGGATGCCCCAGCAGCACCAGGTAGGAACGAGCCTCGTATGCGCTCAGCCCCAGTTGTTGCAAACGCCGCCAGTAGCGCTGGAAAGCTGTGTCCGGCATCTTGGAATCTCCTGGGAGCCCTGCGCTTATCAACCATAACAGACGCCGGGCGGCGACGGCCAGCGCGCCGCAAGCCCCGCAGGTCCGGGAACCGCGTTACGGCGTGCCCGGTGCATCGCTTCAGGCCACCTTCAGCAGGAGCAACACGGCCAAGACCGCGGGTATCGAGAACAGCAACCCGTCGGTGCGGTCCAGCCAGCCCCCATGGCCCGGCAGCGAGGTTCCACTATCTTTGACCCTAGCCCCGCGCTTGACTGCCGACTCCGCTAGGTCGCCGAGCTGCGCGGTCACGTTGCAGATCGAGCCGAGGAGCAACGCCAGCCCGGGGGGCCACGCCAGCCAGACCAGTTGCGAATAGGCCCAGGCTGCCGCAAGCGCCGCAATCACCGAAGCGATGGCGCCTTCCCATGTCTTGTGCGGGCTGATCTCTGGCGCCAGCTTCCGCTTCCCGAAACCGCGACCGGCATAGTAGGCGGCCGTGTCTCCCACCCAGTTCACCACCAGCGCGAACAGCAGCCAGTGCGGGTTGATCCCGCGCAGCGCGAGCCCGCAGCGCCAGGCTCCGAAAATCCACAAAACTCCCAGCGCGACTGCGGCCGCAGAGGGCAGAGCCTTGGACAGCGGTCTGCGCCGCATCGCGCAGGCCAGCGCTGCCGGCGCCAGGAGTGCGAGCAGCGGCCAGCCCGCCACGGGAAGCGCCAGCACGGCCAGCCCGGCGGCATAGCCCAGCCCCTGTGGCGGCGCCACGCCATGCGCGGCCGCCAGCCTTTCGTATTCGCGGAAGCTCACGCAGCCCACTGCGGCTGCCGCCGCCGCGAAGGCCAGCGGGGGCGCGAACAAGACCACCGCCACGGTGAGCGGGACCAGAATCAGCGCGGTGATGACGCGTTTCATGGCAGGCTTCCCGAAGGCAATCAAACCGGCGCGAGCCTCAACAGCGCGACCGCCAGCCCGCCCACGCCAAGAAAACTCCCGAAGGGCAGGGCATATTCCGATGCCTTCTTGCCAGTGGCCCTGATGTAGATCAAACCTACGAGCGAGCCCAGCAGCGATCCCATCAGCAACGCGTAAAGCGCCCCGTAAACGCCCAGGAACGAGCCGAGCATGGCCGCCATCTTGACGTCGCCCAGACCCATCCCTTCGCGCCGCCGCACCTTCTCGTAAACGGCGCCCATCACGTAGAGCAATCCGGCAGCCAGCAGAGCGCCCAGGACCGCTTCGCCCAGCGACAGCCACCGCTCGCCCCACCCGAGCGGC
>JBMFPL010000582.1:0-1628 GCA_049969115.1 Bryobacteraceae bacterium
AATGGTGCCTACGTTGACGTGCGGCTTGGTGCGCTCGAATTTCTCCTTGGCCATAGGAATGCGTCCTGAACCTGAACTGGAAATCCCTGGAGCCGATGACCGGACTTGAACCGGTGACCCCGTCCTTACCAAGGACGTGCTCTACCACCTGAGCTACATCGGCTCACGAACTTGCCGGTTGCCCTCTTGGGGGTGGTGGACGGGGGAGGATTCGAACCTCCGTAGCCCGCAAGGGGCGGCAGATTTACAGTCTGCTGCCATTAACCACTCGGCCACCCGTCCTCCGGAACTTTCCTTGCCGCCTCGTGGCCGCCCGGCGCCGCCAAGCTGGAGCTGGCGGAGGGATTTGAACCCCCGACCCTCTGATTACAAATCAGATGCTCTACCAACTGAGCTACGCCAGCCCGGCAGGATGGTCGCCTTCCGGAAAACCACCGCAAGGGCTGGAGCGGGAGACGGGACTCGAACCCGCAACCAGCAGCTTGGAAGGCTGCCACTCTACCCTTGAGTTACTCCCGCCCCGCGCGATCACGCAGGCACAACCCACGCGCCTGCCTGACCGCCCGAAACCATATTGTACGCAAAGCCGAGGGCGGCGTCAAACCCACGAATCGGGTCGGCTTCCCTGCTCAGCCCCGGAGTTAGCCCACCAATCTGAGACTTCGAGTCGCCGCTGGAAGCAGCGCCGACACCTCAGGGGCGCCCCGTCTTTGAAGCCAGTGCGACGACGAAGCAACCCCTACCCCGGCGCGGTTTGCACCCTCGGCACGGCACCGGACCAGCGCTGGCGGGCGGGGTTTTGGTTCAGGCACAGGGCCGTCACCGCCCTCCCGCGCCTTCCGTCCACGGTCGCGCGTGGGGCCGCGTGGTTCCATCGTGCAGCGTGCGCAAACCTAGCCAGGACGGGTGCTCGCTCGCGCGAAAAGTAGTCCTGCTGTGCGAGACTTGTCCGGGAGGCTGCGCAATGGAGCAAGTAAAGGGGACCGCCATGACCCGGAGGGAACTGCTGGCCAACGCGTGCCTGGCGTCGGCCGCGCGGAGGCGTCCTCCCAACATCGTCTTCATTCTGGCTGACGATCTGGGCTGGGGCGATCTGGGCTGCTACGGGCAGCGTTGGATTCGCACGCCCAATCTCGACCGCATGGCGAGCGAGGGCATTCGCTTTACCGACGCCTATGCCGGCTGCACGGTCTCGGCGCCCTCGCGCAGCGTGCTCATGACGGGCTACCACATGGGTCACAGTTCGGTGCGGGCCAACACTGGCGGCATCCCGCTGCGCGACGAGGATGTCACCGTAGCCGAAGTCCTGCGAGGGGCGGGCTATGTTACGGGCTGCTTCGGCAAGTGGGGCCTGGGCGACATCGGCACCGAGGGCGTGCCGTGGAAGCAGGGCTTCGACGAGTTCTTCGGTTACTTGCACCAGATCCACGCGCACTTTTACTACCCGCCCTACCTCTGGGAGAACGACCGCAAGTTTCCGCTGCCCGGCAACCGGGACGGCCGGCGCACCACGTACTCGCATGATGTGATCGCGGAGCGTGCGCTCGATTTCATTCGTCGCCACCGCGCCAGACCGTTCTTCTGCTACGTGGCCTTCACGATTCCTCATCTGGAGCTGCTGGTGCCGG
>JBMFPL010000583.1:0-1627 GCA_049969115.1 Bryobacteraceae bacterium
GGGTCCCGTGCTGGCGTGTGAACCGCTCGGCGGGCATGACCAGCAAACCGCCCCGTGTCAGTCCGCTTTCGGGATCCGGCGCTTGCACGGCCGCTTGTGATATGGCCATTTCCGGCCAGGAAGTATTTGGTGCCGCCCCAGCGAGTCTGGTAATCGGGGTGGAGCTTCTGCTCGGGCCAGCGGACCCCTGGCCAGGGCGGCATGATGCCCGCCAGGCACGTCCCGAAAAAGTTACGTCGCGTGGTTGCCCGCGAGGCTTGGTCTCGGATGGCAAAACTGGAAAACGTACCCCAAAGACGGCGCGCGGGCGCGAGGCCCGCTTCCATAGGGCGGCGGACGGCGGTGCATAATGGAGAGCGATGTTCTTTCGTCGAACCCAGCCGCGCCAGCCCAGCTTCGAGGAAAGGATCGAGGGCCTGAAAGAGTGGGGCTTCGAGGTCCTGCCTCAGCCCGACGGCAGCGTGGTGGTGCGCCGCGACGGCTGCCAGGCCCGCGTGCGGCGCGGCGACTCAGATTCGCCCCTGGTGGAGCAGGCCGGTCGCCAGTCGGGCGACGAAACGGCGCGCCTGGTGGATGCTGGCTACCAGAAGTTCTGGATGGTGCCGGGCGGCCGCCGGTGGCCTGCCGTGGCATCCGAGCTGAAAGCGTTGCACGCTTTCGAGGAAGACCTCCGCGAGGCGCTCGGTCTCACGAGCCTGTACAACACCTCGCTGGGCACGGTCAACGCCATCCACTGGTACGATCGCTTGCAGGAGCGCGAGGACGGCATGCCGCTCTGAGGCGCCTCCAGCAGGAGCGCTGCGACGCCGCACCGCGCGGGCGACCTCGGCGCCAGCGTTGGTGCTAAAATCAGGTGACGCGGAGATTGCCTGCCGCAAGCCCCGGGGGACATGGCCGGAGGATAAGATCATGGACAAACCAGCGCAGAACATCCAGGAAGCCTTCCTGAACAATGCGCGCAAGGAAAAGATCCTGCTGACCATTTACTTGATGAGCGGGGTCAAGTTGTCCGGCCGCATCAAGAGCTTCGATAAGTACTCGCTGATTCTGGAATCCAATAACCAGGAGCAACTGATTTTCAAGCACGCCATTTCCACGGTGGTGGTTCCCAAGCCCAGTCACAGCCACGCCGCGGCGCATTCGGCGAACGATGCGGCGCATGCCGCCGCCGACGCATCCGGCGCTGCCGATGCCTGAAAAACTGGCGGCCGTCTGCGGCTGAGCCATGGAGCGTGCCATCCTGGTCGGCCTTGATTTGAAGCCACGGCGCACCCGCGCTCGCGCTTCGCTCGATGGCGCCGACTACAGCCCCGAGGAGTCTTTGCAGGAGCTGGCTGCGCTGGCTGAAAGCGCGGGCGCCGAAATCATCGGCTCGACCATGCAGCGGCGCGCGCGTCCAGAACCCGACACGCTGATCGGCTCGGGTAAGGTTGAGGAGATTGCCCGCTGGGTGCAGGCCGAAGGGGCCGATCTGGTCATCTTTGATCATGACCTCACGCCTTCGCAGCACCGCAATCTCGAAGACGCGCTGGGCTGCAAGGTAGTGGATCGCACTCAGTTGATCCTGGATATTTTTGCTCGGCGAGCGCGAACCCGGGAGGGTCAGCTCCAAGTGGAACTAGCCCAG
>JBMFPL010000584.1:0-1592 GCA_049969115.1 Bryobacteraceae bacterium
CCTTCATCACGCCCGAAGACTGGCCGCGGGTGGACGAACTCATTGACTGGCTGATCGCCAAGCAGCGCGAGGGCTACAAGATGGTCAACTCGGTGCGCCGGTTGGAGCAGATGAAAGAGTTCATGCGCGGGCAGCTCCAAGAGTGGGATTGCCGCGCCGGGCAGAATTCGCTGGTGATTCGCGTGGACGGCACTCTGGCGCCCTGCTTCCCGCTGTACTCGGCCACTTACGATTGGGGCACGGTGGAGCAGCCGCGCTTCGATGTCGGCCAGTTGAACCAGATGAAGAAAGTCTGCCAGCGGTACTGCTACTCCACGCTGAACCACAACCTGGCCTACTGCTACAAGCCCAGCCGGGCGCTCAAGTGGGTGCTGCGGCAGGCTTTGCGGGGCTTCCAAGGAACGACGGGAGCTTTTCAGGACTGAGTGCCGAAATCGGCAAGTGCCGATAGCAAGTGACGAAAATCTCTGCTAAGCTGGAAGCGAGTGAGTTCCCTAGTCAGAGACCAGGAGCTCCATTCTGCCCTTGCGCGCGAACGCGACCGCCTGCGCGTGCTCTTCGAGATTACCAACGCGCTGGTTTCCAAGCTCTCCTGGGATGAACTGCTGCCCGCCGTCTCGCGCGTGCTCGCCCGCGTGCTTCCCCATGAGGGCGCCGCGCTGACCGTGCTGGACAAGGCTACCGGCCAGCTCCGGCTCCACGCCCTCCATGTGCCCGAAAACGTCTGGTTCGACGTGGATCCGGGGCCGCGGCCCGGCGACGGGTTGCCTTCGGGCAAGGCCCTGGCTTCCGGCGAGCCAGTCCTGGTGACCCGGGCCGGTTTCGATTGCTACCCGGAGCAGATCCGCCAACAACTGCTGGCCCGCGGCGTCCAGGTGATCTGCTCGCTGCCGTTGATCACCGCCAACGGGCCTGTTGGCACGCTGGAACTGGCGCGCACCAGCCGGCCTGACTTCACCCCCGAAGAGCTCGAGTTCGCCGTGCCAGCGGCGCGGCAGATCGCCATCGCCCTCGAGAACTCGCTGGCTTTCCGCGAGCTGGCCGAGATGAAGGAAAGGCTGGCGGTGGAGAAGCTCTACCTGGAAGATGAGATCCGCTTCGACCAGAACCTGGGCAACATGGTCGGCCAGAGCCTGCCTTTCCAGGCGTTGCTCGAGCGCATCCGCATCGTGGCGCCCACGGACGCCACCGTGTTGATCGAGGGCGAGACGGGAACCGGCAAGGAGTTGGTGGCCCGGGCCATCCACGAGGCCAGCGCGCGCCGCGAGCGCAGCTTCGTCAAGGTCAACTGCGCCGCCATCCCGGCTACGCTGCTGGAAAGCGAGCTGTTCGGCCACGAAAAAGGCGCGTTCACCGGCGCACTGGCGCAGAAGATCGGGCGCTTCGAAGTGGCCGATGGCGGCACTTTGTTTCTGGACGAGGTGGGCGAAATCCCGCTCGAGTTACAGCCCAAACTGCTGCGCGCCATCCAGGAGCAGGAGTTCGAGCGGCTGGGTAGCAACCGCACCATCCGCGTCAACGTGCGCTTGATCGCGGCCACCAATCGCAACCTCAAGGCGATGATGGAGGAAGGCAAATTTCGCAGCGATCTT
>JBMFPL010000585.1:0-1556 GCA_049969115.1 Bryobacteraceae bacterium
GCGGCCAGCAGCAGGCGACCGTCGGAGCGGAAACGAACGAGGCTGGCGCGGCGACCGAAAGCCACGGGCGGCAGCGAGCGCGCGGCTTCCAGATCCACGAAGCTCACCGCTCCGCTGGAAGCGTAAGCGACGGCAGCCCAAGGCAAGGCATGCGCCAGATCGAAATCGAGCGGCTCGGCGGCCAGGGGAATCCGCGCCACGCGCTGCAAGCGGTCCAGGCGGACAGCGACGAGCTGGGAAGGATCGCGACACAGTACCCACAGGATCTTGGCGTCTTCAGCCAGGCGCATGGAGAGGGCGGCGCGGGCCACTTGCAGTTGGCGCGCGAGGCGAAGCCCAGCCAGATCGAGCTCGCACAGCAGGCCCGAATCGGGGGCGAGCGCCCAGGCGAGAGGCTTGGAGGGATGCGCGAGCAAAGGACCGGGGGCAGCGGGAAGCGGGATCTGGCGAGCCAGCGAGAACGTGCTCAGGTTGACCGCGGCCACCGACCGCGCCGGCGGCGTGGCGACCAGCGCGTAGCCGGGAAAGCCAGTGGCGCGCTTGCGCCGGCAGGCGAGCGTGGCGGCGGCGAGCACGAGCTGGCGACGGCTGAACATGCGCAGAAGCTTTCATTGTAACCGCGGGCGCGCAGCAACACGCACGGGCGGCTCTGTTAGGATGGGGGCAAGTGCCTGTCCACCTCAATCGCAGGGCGTTGCTCTGGTGGCTGGCCGCGACTGTTCGGGCCGCCGGGCAGGAACCCGTCTATAGCGTGGAAGTGAGACTGGTGCGCATCCTGGCCACCGTGAAGAACGCAAACGGCGAGCTGGTGGGTGCGCTGGACAAGGATGATTTCCAGGTGTTGGACGAGGGGGTCGAACAGGAGATTGCGGTTTTCGAGCGGCGCACCGGGCAGCCGCTTTCGGTCGCTCTCCTGGTGGACACCAGCCTTTCCACCGCCATCGAGCTGCGTTACGAGGTCGAGTCGCTGCGCAGCTTTCTGAAAGCGTTTTTCGCCGAGGGTCACGCCGAAGACGCCATCGCGCTCTACACCTTTAACTACGAAGTGACGCGGAGGGCAGGCTTCACGCGGCGCGTGGAGGCGATCGAGGCTGTGTTGAAGCGGTTGAAGCCGGAAGGTGGCACGAGCCTCTACGACGCGATTTACCTGGCCTCGCAAGAGCTGGAACAGAGGCAAGGACGACGCATCGTGGTGGTAGTGACCGACGGTGGCGACACCACCAGCGCCAAGGACTATCACGATGCGCTCAAGGCGGCGCACCTGGCGGACGCGGTGATTTACCCGATCCTGGTGATGCCCATCAAGAACGACCCGGGACGCAACATTCGTGGCGAGAACGCGTTGACCGGGCTTGCCTTGGGTACGGGAGGCCGGGTGTTCGCTCCGAGCGTGGGGCCCGCGCTGGACGAGGCGTTCGGAGAAATCTTGCGTGAGCTGCGAACCCAATATCTGCTGGGGTTTTACCCGCGGGGCGTGCCGCAGACCAGAGACGGATTTCACCGGCTGCAAGTGCGCGTGCGCCGCCCGGATTTGCAGGTGTCGGCACGAAGCGGCT
>JBMFPL010000586.1:0-1537 GCA_049969115.1 Bryobacteraceae bacterium
GGCCGTCTGGCAGGCAAAGCGATTGGGGCTGGACAACTTTTCCATTCTGGTCGCGCATGTGCTTGTGCCGCCCGCCATCGAAGCCATCCTCGACTCGCCGGGCTGCCGCATCCGCGGATTCCTCGCCCCGGGTCATGTCTGCACGGTGACTGGCTACGAAGAGTACGAGAGACTGGCCAGCCGTTACCGGGTGCCCATCGTGGTGACCGGATTCGAACCGGTGGACATTCTCGAAGGCGTTTTAATGGTGGTGACGCAGCTCGAGCAAGGCCGGGCGGAAGTCGAGAATCAGTACCGACGCTCCGTGCGCCGGGAGGGCAACCGGCAAGCCCAGGAGATCGTGCGCGAAGTCTTCCAGGTGAGCGATCGCACCTGGCGCGGCATCGGGCGGATCCCGCTCAGCGGGCTTGCCCTGCGCGAGCCTTACCGGCGCTACGACGCGCTCGAGCGGTTCCCGGCCGCGGCCGCGCCAGGCAAAGAGTCCACCGAGTGCATCGCGGGGCTGATCCTCCAGGGCCTCAAGAAGCCGCCCGAATGCAGCGCCTTCGCCGTGCGATGCACGCCGGAGACGCCGCTCGGCGCGCCCATGGTGTCCAGCGAAGGCGCCTGCGCAGCGTATTATCTTTACGGCCGCAGGAAGGCAGCGTCATGAGCGGATTCCAGTTGAGCTGCCCGGCGCCCAGCCCTTCCGAAGACCGCATCCTGCTGGCGCACGGCGGCGGTGGCCGCCTGATGCACCAGTTGCTCGAGCAGGTCTTTCTGCCCGCCTTCCGCAACCCGACGCTGGAAGCCCGTCACGACGGCGCGTTTCTGGAAATCAACGGCGTGCGCCTGGCGTTCACCACCGACTCCTACGTCGTACGGCCGCTGTTTTTCCCCGGAGGCGACATCGGCGATCTGGCGGTCAACGGCACGGTGAACGATCTGGCCATGTGCGGCGCCCGGCCACTGTATCTGAGCGCCGGCTTCATCCTGGAGGAAGGCCTGGCGATGGAAACGTTGCGGCGCGTGGCCCATTCGATGCGCGTCGCCGCCGAGCGGGCCGGCGTGCGGCTGGTCACCGGCGACACCAAGGTCGTGGATCAGGGGCACGGTGACGGCATTTTCATCAACACCGCAGGCATCGGGGTCATCGAAGCGCCTTGCGAGATCGGCCCGCAGCGCGTGGCGCCGGGCGACGCCGTGCTGGTGAGCGGCGATCTGGGAGCGCACGGGGTGGCGATCCTTTCCGTGCGGGAGGGCCTGGAATTCGATGCGCCCATTGTCAGCGACACCGCGCCGCTGTGGGAGCCGGTCGAGGCTCTGCTGCGGGCGGGGATCCAAGTGCACTGCCTGCGGGATCTCACGCGCGGCGGGCTGGCGTCGGCGCTGAACGAGATCGCACAGGCCAGCAGCCTGCTGATAAGCCTGGAGGAGGCGGCGATCCCTGTTTCGGAACCGGTCAAGGGGGCTTGCGAGATCCTGGGACTGGACCCGCTCTACGTGGCTAACGAAGGACGTTTCGCGGCCTTCGTCCCCGAGGCGCAGGCGGACGAGG
>JBMFPL010000587.1:0-1509 GCA_049969115.1 Bryobacteraceae bacterium
CTATCGACGCAGGGGATGCTCATGGCGCAGGGCGCGACCACAAGCCTGAGCGAGCGCGTCACTGACCCTTCGGTCGCGGCCGTGCCCGGCGCCGCCGTCACCCTCACCGCCGCGGGCCAGAGGCAGCAGACCACTACCGATCAGGAGGCCGTTACCGCTTCGACAAGCTGCCTGCGGGCCACTATGACTTGCGCGCCGAAGCGACTGGCTTCACGCCTTTCGAAGCCCTCCAGTTGGAAATCGCCGGCACACGCGCCCTCGACATCCCGCTCACCCTGGAAATTACCAGGACGGAGGTGACCGTCTCCGATACCGCCAGGCTCGAGCTGGATTCCTCCTCCAACGCCAGCTCGCTGGTTCTCAAGGGCGAGGATCTGGACACGCTCTCGGACAACCCCGATGACCTCCAGGCCGAACTGCAAGCCCTCGCGGGACCCGCCGCCGGGCCGAACGGAGGCGAAATTTTCGTGGATGGCTTCAGCGGCGCCAGGCTACCGCCCAAAAGTGCCATCCGCGAAATCCGCATCAACCGGAACCCATTCTCGGCGGAGTACGACCACCCCGGCTTCGGGCGAATCGAGATCCTCACCAAGCCCGGCACCGACCAGTTTCACGGGCAGGCCTTCTTCCATTTCGGCGGCTCGCGCTTGAACGCCCGTAATCCCTTCGCCCCGACCAAGCCCGAAGCGCACCTGCGCTTCTTCAACTTCAGCCTCAGCGGGCCGGTGGCCAGGCACGCATCCTTCTCGCTGGACGCTGACCGTCATACCAACCAGCAGACCTCGGTCATCAGCACCGCCGTGCTCGATGCCACCCACAACGTCACGCGCTTCAGCCAGGCGGTGCTGAGCCCAATGAGCCGGACCCTGATCAGCCCGCGGCTGGACGTGCAGCTCAGCCCCGCCCACACGCTGAGCCTGCGCTACGCGGAAAACCGCCTGAGCCAGGAAAACTGGGGCGTCGGCCAGCTTAGCTTGCTGTCGCGAGCCATGAATTCCAGCGACTCCGACCATACGCTCCAACTCACCGAGACCGCGGTGCTCGGCCCTTCCGCCATCAACGAGATTCGCGCACAATGGATCCGCCGCGCCACCCGGCGCTCCCCGCTCGATACCCAGCCGGCCATCAGCGTCCAGGGCGCATTCGAGGCCGGCGGCTCCCCCGCGGGCCTTGCGCGCGACAGCCAGACCCGCTGGGAAGTGCAAGACGTGACCACGCTGACGCGAGGAACGCACCTGGTGAAATTCGGCGGGCGCCTCCGCGGCGTGGCGCTGGGTGATTACAGCACGCAAAACTACAACGGGACCTTCGTGTTCCCTTCGCTGGAGGCCTACCGAATCACGCTGACGGGCCTGGCCAATGGCTTGTCGTGGTCGGACATCCGTGCGTCCGGAGGCGGCCCCTCCCTGTTTTCCCCCATCGCCAGCAATCCCCTGGCCCGGCTGCGCCAGGCCGACGCCGGCCTGTTCGTCCAGGATGACTGGCGCTTTCGCCAGAATTTCAGCCTCA
>JBMFPL010000588.1:0-1509 GCA_049969115.1 Bryobacteraceae bacterium
GCGTTGATGAACTTTTACATCCTCATCCGCTACGAGCGGGATCCGGAGTTACGCTCGCGCTACGCCTTCGCGCTCTACCAGTACTGCTTGCTGGAGCTGCCCGAGCTGAACCCGCTGTTCGACTTCATCTGCGCGGCCAGCCTGGCGGGCCAGAAATACCGCACGCCGTTCCAGACGCTCGAGCTCTCGCTGCCCGGCCCGTGGCTCGAAGAATCGCTGGACACGCTGCGACGGTTTCCGCTGGACCGCGTGGACTGGAAGCTGACCAACAGTCACCGCCGCGACATCGTGCCGTTGCCCGTGGAGCTGCCGGGGTCGGAGCGGACGGGGCGGGGTTGGCGGCGGAACGGGAAGGTGCTCCTGGTGGACGAGCGCTTCGTCGAGCACTGGAATCACGATCCCTGGAGATTGGATCAGGGCGGGCAGGGGCTGATCCTGGCTGACGGCGCGGCTTTCTTGCTGCCTTACTACATGGGCCTCTACCACGGGTTCGTGCGTGAATAGGCGGGCTGACACGCCACCTCAGAGGGCCTTTGCTACAATCGTGGGTTCGATGCCCAAGACCGAGCGGGAGCACCGCCAGGACATCATCGAGGTTGGCCGCCTGATCTGGCAAAAGGGCTGGGTGGCAGCCAACGACGGCAACATCACGGTGCGCCTGGATGAGGAGAGGGTGCTGGCCACGCCCACCGGCGTCTCCAAGGGGATGATGCACCCCGACGATCTGATCGTTTGCGACATGAGTGGGCGCAAGCTGGTGGGCCGGCTCGATCAGACCTCCGAGCTGGCCATGCACCTGACGATTTACAAGATACGTCCCGATGTGCGCGCCGTGGTGCACGCTCACCCGCCGGTGGCCACCGGATACGCGGCGGCGGGCAAGGCGCTGAACCTGGCATTGCTTCCCGAGGTCATCATCGGCTTGGGCTGCGTGCCACTGGCCGAGTACGGGTTGCCCGGCACGCCCGAGCTGGTCCAGCCGATGCTGCCCTATATCCCCAAGTATGACGCGCTGCTGCTGGCCAACCACGGCGCGGTCTGCTACGGCCCGGACTTGTGGAAGGCATACTTTCGCATGGAGACCGTGGAGCATTTCGCCCGGATCTCGCTGGTGGCGGAGCTGGTGGGCGGGCCGCGGGTGCTTCCCAGGCAGGAAGTGGAGAAGCTTCTGGAGGCGCGGCAGCGCTACGGGATCCAGGTGCGGGTGCGCGCTGAACCGGGCTGCCCGCTGGCGGCCGAGGAAGCGGGTGTCGAAAAGTTCGTATTCACGCGCGAAGAGCTGATCGCGCTGGTCAGCGATGCTTTGCGCGCTGGCGCAAAATCCTGAGAGGATGGGCGCCCGGCGGCACGAGCGCGCGGGCGCGATGATGGAGCAACATGGGCGAAGCACTGGGAATGATCGAAACGCGCGGCCTGGTGGCGATGATCGAGGCCGCGGATGCGATGGTGAAAGCCGCCAAGGTCACCTTGGTTGGCTGGGAGAAAATCGGATCGGGCTACGTGACGGTT
>JBMFPL010000589.1:0-1508 GCA_049969115.1 Bryobacteraceae bacterium
CCTGAAGCCTGCCCATTTTCCTCCCGCTCTCCGCGAGCAGTTGCGGCGTCTCAAGGAGGACGGATGCGTCCGCGCCGTGGGCGTCTCCTGCCACGACCGCCGATTTGCCGGCCAACTGGCCGCCGCGCGCGAGCTCGATGTGCTCATGGTGCGCTACAACGCCGCCCACACGGGCGCGGAAACGGAGGTGTTCCCGCACGCGGGTGACGACGGGCCGTTGATCGTCAGCTACACGGCCACCTGCTGGAGGCGCCTGCTGCGCCCGCCCAAAGACTGGCCCGAGGACCGCCCCGTTCCCACCGCGGGCATGTGCTACCGCTTCTCGCTGTCGAATCCCGCCGTGCAAGTCTGCCTGACCGCTCCTTCCAGCGCGAGGCAGCTCGAGGAGAACCTGCGCGCTGTCGAGGCGGGACCTCTGGACGAGCAGCAGATGCGCTTCATGCGCGAGTTCGGCGAGGTGGTGCACCGGCGGGGTGCGTGGTTCATGTAGAGAGGTCCAGCGGGAACATAGCCTGACCGCACGCGACCGACAGCATAGGATTCTCGATCCGGCGGTGGCGGTCGAGCGCATCCGGGTTGGGTACTTTCCCACCGGGTGCTGCGGTTTTAACTTCCGTACTGCCAAGCCCCGAAACCCATGAGGCTTGCAACCAAAAGCCCTTCGCCTTCGGTGCTCATTCTGTAACTCGGGCTACCGGCGACCGGGGTGCCCGCGCCAGCTCCGCCCACTCCGGCTGCCGAGCCACAAGCCGCCGCGGACGCCGAAGAGTGGCGGGAAGACTGGGGCAGCGGCAGCACCAGGGGGCAGGTCATCCGGGCCGTCATCCGCAAACAACCTTGAGCCGGGATGGCGTTGACAAGGCCGCGCGGCATCCCTAACCTGAAATTAGAGCATCCAGGTTGCCGGTGTAGCTCAGCTGGTTAGAGCGTGGGTCTCATAATCCCAAGGTCGCTGGTTCGAATCCAGCCGCCGGCACCATTCAATTGGCTGCCCGTTCAGGCGCCTTCTCCAGATTGCGAATCACGGCGTCGGTGAACTGCGCCGTCGTCGCCCAGCCTCCCACGTCCGGCGTGAGGTGCTCGCCCGCGGCGTAAGTGCGCTCGATGCCGTAGCGAAGGCGGCGAGCCGCCTCGTGTTCGCCCAGGTGCTCGAGCATGAGCACGGCCGAGAGCATCAGCGCGGTGGGATTGGCGACGCCGCGGCCCGCGATGTCGGGCGCCGAGCCGTGCACCGCCTCGAAGACCGCGCACTCATCCCCCAAATTGGCCCCGGGCACCAGACCGAGCCCGCCCACCAAGCCGGCCGCCAGGTCCGAGACGATGTCGCCGTAAAGATTCGGCATCAGCAGCACGTCGAAAGTCTCGGGCCGCAACACCATCTGCATGGCGGCGTTGTCCACGATGAGTTCCTTGTAGTCGATGCTGGGATACTCCCTGGCCACTTCGCGGCAGCAGCGCAAAAACAGCCCGTCGCCCAGCTTCATGATGTTGGCCTTGTGCACGGCGTG
>JBMFPL010000590.1:0-1504 GCA_049969115.1 Bryobacteraceae bacterium
ATAGTGGACGCCACGCCGCTTCAGTTCGAAGGCGGCGGCCCGGCGCAGGCCCAGTGGGGGAGGCAGTTCGTCCTCGTCAGGCGCTTCGGCCAGCACCCGCCACTGGCCGGAGGACAGGCGGCCCTCCAACCGCACACGGATTCGGGATTGGTCGCGGGAACATTCCAGCGTCACGCGGTCCAGCTTTTGGGGGCGGTCGAACTGGATCTCGACGAACATCCCGGGCTCCAGCGCCTGCCAGCTACGCCAGCGCGTGGCCGGGCTGCTGTCGAAAGCCAACTGGACGTCCCAGGGCTTGGGCCAGGCGCGCAGCCGCCAGAGGGGACGGCGTGGCAGCTCGCGTTGGCCGCGAAACACCCGCATCTCGCCCACGCTGAAATGATCCGGGCCGCCACGATTGGCCTGCACCACGCGCACCGCGGCCAGCTCGGTTTCCGGAAACCGGAAAGTCAACCGCCTCTGTGGCGGGTAGTCCGGGACAATGGCATGCCAGAGAATATCGCCCAGCACCGAGTTGAAGGCGGACTGGTAGACCACCAGGATTTCGCGGGTGGTGTAAGCTTCCATCACTTGATTGAAGGTAAGGATGCGCGCGCCCGGCGGCGTGGAATCCTCGATCATGCGCGCGATGGGATAATACGGGCTTTTTCGCGTGAGCCAGGATTCTTCCGGCTCGAGCCTCAGCGCTTGGCGCAGCGGGATTTTCACCAGGCGCCATGCATTGGGATGGCAGTAAAGACTCACCACCTGCGGCCAGCTCGCCACGGCGTGGGCCAGCGCGAAGCTAGCGGCGACTACCGGCCAGCGGCTCAAAACCAAGGCCATGCCCAGCGAAACAAATGGTACAGCGGGTATGAGGAACCGCGTGCCGATGTTAGCCGCGTAAGGTAGCCCAAACAACAACCCCGCCGCCAGCACCCTCTGGCCTGGCTGGCGCCGCAAGGCGCCCAGGGCGAGGGGGGAGAGAAGGAACAGCGGCCCCAGCAAACCGCAGAGCACCGCTCCACGTACGGTTACTTCCAGAGGTATTTCCCAGTGGCTTTTCAGCCCTACGTAGTTCTGCATGTGCCGCCGGTATTCTTCTTCAAAAGAAACATGGACATAGGGATTGGGAAACCAGCGGTTGAAAAAAGGGGAGAAAGGATTGCCCAGCCAGATCCAGTTCCTGGCCAGCCAGGGAACCGCGGGAATCGCGGCGGAAAAAGCCAGGACGGCGAGCGGGCGCAAGGAAAAGCTTTTCTCGCGCCACAGCTTCCAGCCAACGAAGCCTGCCGCGTAAATGCCGCCGACAAGGGCAGTGTATTTGGCGGCGTAGCAGAAGCCCGCTATGAGACCGATCAGGGGCAGCAGGCGCGGCGCGCGTTCCGAGTCCCATATCTGAACCAGGTAAAAAACCAGGAAAAGCAACCACGCCGCCGCGACGTCAATATAAGCTGTCGTGCCATCCTGGCCGATGACCGGGCTGAGAAAAGTGAACAGGGCCGCGACGACGCCGGGAGGGCCG
>JBMFPL010000591.1:0-1425 GCA_049969115.1 Bryobacteraceae bacterium
ACCGCGAAACTGGTTCCGTCCACTGCCGTGTAACCGGTGGGGTCCCATAGCTCGCTGTTCGGGTCGTAGCTTTGGGTGGCGGTGTAGAGGTCGGTGCCTACGGCCGCCACCTCGGGCTTGATTCCGTTCTCGCCTAGCGAGGGACCGCGCGAGCTGAAGACGGCGAGTTCGTTGGCCGGCGCGTCCCAGGCAGCGAGCGTGGCGTCGAGCGTGACGCGCGCCCCCGGTTTGGAGGCAACCAACGCTTTCAGTTGCTTGCCGTAGCTGTTGGGGATCATGGCTGCGGGGATGCCCGTGCCCGCCAGGCCTGCCGGGCTGAAGATGCTTTCCGTACCTTCGAGCTGGTAAATGACGACGCCCACCGCGCCTGCATTCTCGGCGTTGTAGACTTTGAGCGCGAACGAGCACCCGCCTCGTTGCACCAGGGCCACCGCGCCGGCCAAGGATCCGGATGGCAGCGCGCGGCATGCCAGGCCATCGTCGCCCAGCGACTGCACGTCCTTGATCGGCGCGGTCAGGGGTTCCGGCGGGCGCGGGCCGTCGCCGAAGCGTGCCGGGATCTTGCGCAGCTCCGCGGGCGCGTCATCGGCCTCCAGGCTCACCCTGGAAAGCCAGACGTGCGCGTTGGTGGTTGCGCCCACAGTGAGCGCCGAGGGCGCAGTTCCGGGCGAATTCACGGTGGCCAGGGCTGGGTATTTGAGGCCCATGTCTCCGTCATTGCCCGCACTCACCACCACGAGCATTCCCGCCTTGATCGCGTTCTCCACCGCCATGGCCTCGGGGTCGCACGGCTGCGAGGGATCGTCCTCCCCGCATGCTTTTCCGGTATCCAGCGGTCCGTAGAGGGCCGCGCTTCCCAGTGACAGCGTCACGATGTCCATGCCATCCCGGAAGGCATCTTCCAGCGCCGTCACGACCACGTCGCCGTAGGTAGAATCGTTGACGCCGGGAGAGCCGAAGATCTTGTAATTGCCGAGGAAGGCCTTGGGCGCGACGCCCGAGATCGTTGTCGAAGGTGCAGCGACCTGGCGCCCGGCAGCGATCACAGCCACCGCAGTGCCGTGCCCGACGCGGTCGCGCGGCGTGGGATCGTCGGGACGAGAGTCCTCCGCAGGGTTGGGCGGGGTGCCCGCGGCCAGCATCTCCACG
Organism: Bryobacteraceae bacterium; assembly: GCA_049969115.1. Classification (GTDB taxonomy): domain Bacteria; phylum Acidobacteriota; class Terriglobia; order Bryobacterales; family Bryobacteraceae; genus DTHT01. Next base: position 1,150 of record JBMFPL010000591.1, read on the forward strand.
TAGCTGCGCGCGACGATGACTTTGTTGCTGGTGTAAGGACAGTCGCGGGGTGCGCATTTGGGAAATCCGGGCGGTGGCGTGAGCGAGTCGTCCTGCAAGGCCGGATGTTGCTGGTCTATCCCGGTGTCGAGGATGCCGATCTTCACGCCCGCGCCTGCGTTGGCAAAGCCTCCCACTCGGTTCCAGGCAGCGCGCGCGTTGCTGAGATCCAGCGCCCGGTCCAGGTGCGGCTTCAGGGGGCGCAAATATTCGACGCGCCGTACGCCGGGCAACCGG
>JBMFPL010000592.1:0-1417 GCA_049969115.1 Bryobacteraceae bacterium
CCGCCTCCGCCACGTCGCCTGTCTTCTTCACCGCCTGGCGCACCAGCTCCACCGGCGCGCCCTCCGCCAGGGCCACCGCGTCCTCGAGCATTTTCTCCTGCAAGCCGATGCGCAGGTCGCCCGTGACCACCTTGATGAAGTACTTGAGAGCCGGCGGGCGGTAGCACAACAGGACCTGCCGCAGCAGTGCCTCTTTCTGCACCGCCTGGCGCGTTTGCGCAAGCTCGGCCTAGAGCCGTTCCGCCTCGGCCAGGCTGAGAGGCTGCTTCTCGGTCTTGCCGCGCACCAGCAGACTGATCGCTTCCCCGATATCGCCCACTTCGCGGATGCACAAGCGGACCGTTTCCCGGTCCCATCCGGTGGCGGCCACCGCGGCCTCGCGAAGACTCACGTGCCCCACGGCCAGCCGCCGGGGATCCTGCGGGGCCAAGGGCCGGCCACTCAGGAAACGCAGGGCGCGCGCCAGGTCCCCCTCGTCCAGCGAACGCAGGTAGTCCGCCACGATTCGCGTTTTCTCCAGCCGGCTGTTGCGGCTGGCTACTCGCTCCGCTGTGTTCGCCAGCGCGTCCATCAGCCGTTCTCCTCCGGCGCTCGCGATCGCTCGGGCGCACGCGCCAGTATCCCGCGCAGGGTGAGGATGCGGGCAAACGCTTCCGAGTAGCCGTGCACCACGTCCACTTCGCTGGTCCCGGTGGCCTCCACCAGCGCCAGCAGCTCGCTGAAATCGGCATGATCCGGGTAAGGAATGAGCTCTTCGGCCCCGGTTCGGGCGCGAGCATTGTCCAGAGCGGCCCAGCCGGAAACGTAGGCCAGTCGCTTCCGCGGTCCCCGCGCGGGCGGCGAGGACCGCAGGCACGGCGGGATCACCAGCGCAGCGCCGCCGTGCAGCTCGCCCTCGAACAGGGCCCAGCCGGGCGCGGCGAACCCTGCGGCGGCGTAAATGGGAAGAAACTGCGCGATGAGGGGATGCGCCAGTACGGGCACTCCTGCCTGGCAGAGCACGTGAACCAGCTCTTGGCCGCGACCGAGTTCGTGCGCCAGAAATACGGGAACGCGCTTTTCCGCCAGACAGCTGCGCGCGAAGTCCACAATGCGCTGGCGCGCCTCTTCACGGTCCAGAAAATGGAAGACCGGCAAGCCGAACGTCGACTCGACGATCAGCCGGTCCGCGCACACCGTTTCGGTCGCCCGGCCGCAGAGGGGAAGGCGCATTTTAATGTCGCCTGTGTACAGGATGCGGCTACCTCGCCACTCAACGAGCAATTGGGCGGCGCCCAGAATATGGGCCGAGGGCAAGGCGGTCAGCCGGGCACCGGCCAGCTCCCAGCTCTGGCTGTAAGGAACAGCGTGCAATACCGAGTCCCGCGCGGCCGCCCCGTGCCGCATCCGGTAAAGCTCCAGCGTCTCGGCCGTGGCA
>JBMFPL010000593.1:0-1391 GCA_049969115.1 Bryobacteraceae bacterium
CCCGGTTGTCGCCGTCGCCTCAGTCCTCGAGCGGTTGAAGCAGTCTCAATTCGTGCGCGAAACCGAGGACGGCTGGAAGCTCCAGACGGCTCAGGAGAAGAACTGGGAGCAGGAGAAACGCGGACAGGGTGCTCCCAACCGCAATGAGCGCGCGGAGATCCTGCGTACTGCCCTGAAAGAGGTCTTCGAAAACGCCAAAGCGCTCCGCGTCCACTACCGCAACCTGCGGAGCTTCGACCTGGCGATCCTGCTCGATGGCCAGAACGTGACCGCTCCAGGCAAGACCGCCCGCATCCCCGTCCATCTCAGCGCCGTCCACGAAAGCGAAGACTTCCAGAAGCGGACGAATGCGGTCAGCACCGAGAGCCTTCAGGACGCAAACCGCGACGCCGTCCACTGGGTGTTCCCGCTCACGCGGCAGACCGAGACCCTCATCGAGGACTTCCATGCTTCGCGCCGAATGATCGCCAGGTACGAACACGCCGCTTCGCAACAGCAACTGCGCGACGGCGAAAAGGCACTGCTCGAGGCGGAGCGCACCCAACGCGACCGCCTCCATGCCCAGTTGCTCGCCACGCTCGAGAAGAACCTGGAAGCCGGCGCCGGCTTCTTCCGCGGCCTGTGCTTTGAAGCGGGCGATCTCGGCAAGGATCTCGCCTCGATGATGCGCGCGCTGGCCGAAAAGGCGATCCCCGAGCTCTACCCCAAGCTCGAAATGGGGTCGCGCGAGGTGGACGGCAGCGAGGCCGAAGAGTTCCTCAAGCAGGCGAACCTCGGCGCCCTGCCGCCGTTGTTCCACGCGGGCGAAAAAGGTCTGCACCTGGTCACAAAAGAGGGCGGCCGCTTCGTGCCCAATGCCAAAGCGGAGATTGCGCAGGAGATTCTCACTTACCTGAAGCGCGAGCATTCCTACGGCGAGAAGGTCACCGGCGCGAAGCTCCTCGAGCAGTTCGGCGGCCTCGGCTACGGCTGGTCGCCGGACGTGATTCGCCTGGTGGCAGCCGTCCTCTTCCGCGCCGGTTCGATCGAAGTCACCTACCAGGGGCGGCGCTACCGGAACTATCAGGAGCCCCAGGCGCGCACGCCGTTCCTCACTCTGCCCGCGTTCCGCTCCGCGAGCTTCTCACCGCGCGAATCCATCGACCTGAAGACGCTTACCAAGGCCGTCCAGGAACTCGAAGCCATGCTCGGGCATGAAGTCGATGTCGAGGAGTCCGCCATCGCCGAGGAGTTCCGCAAGCTCGCCCGCGCCGAGCGCGAGCAGGCGCTGCCTGCCCTCGCCCAGGTGCGCGCCTACGGCCTCCCTGTGGCGCAGCCGCTCGAGGAGTATGTCGAAAGCCTCGACGCCGTCCTGGCCAGCCAGTCCGATGACTGTGTCCGCATGCTCGCCG
>JBMFPL010000594.1:0-1388 GCA_049969115.1 Bryobacteraceae bacterium
CAGCGCAAGGACATTGACGGCGTGGTGCTGGCCGTGCCCGACCACTGGCACTACCGCATGGCCCGCGAGGCGCTGGAGGCCGGCAAGGACGTCTACCTGGAAAAGCCCATGACGCGCACCCTGGAAGAGGCGGCCGAGCTGCACGCGCTGGTCGAGAAAACCGGCCGCATCATGCAGCTCGGCGGCAGCGGTCCTGCCTCCCGGGTGAACTGGAAAATCCACGAGTACATCCAGGCAGGCAAGATGGGCAAGATCCTCTGGGGCCTGATCAGCTACAACCGCAATACGCGCACGGGCATGTGGGATTACCCCATTCCCGGTGTGGGCAGCGAGCACTGGCCGGATGCCAGGTTCGGTCCGGAAAACATCGACTGGGAAATGTGGCTCGGCCCGGCCCCCAAGCGGCCCCTCAGCGCCGAGCGCTACTTCCGCTGGCGCAAGTTCTGGGACTATTCCACCGGCAATGCCGGCGACCTGCTCTATCACCGCCTGGGAACCATGTGCACCATGATCGGCTTCGATTTCCCCACGCGCGTGGTGGCGGTCGGCGGCATCTATGTCCAGAAGAACCGCGAGGTCCCCGACACCTACTTGACGCTGATCGAATACCCCGGCGATTACTCCGTCAACATGGTCTCCTGCATGGCGAACGCGACCTCGGTTCCACTTACCGTCTATGGGAACTGGGCCACCCTCCAAGTGCTGGAGGGACAGGCAGCCATGGACGCCATGGGCGACCAGCGTAAGGCGCCGCCGGGGGCTCAGCGCGCGCCGCGCGCGGTCGCGGTAGTGCGCGCCGAGAAGCAGTTCCTGGAGGAATTCCGCGCGGCCAATGATGGCAAGACCGAAGTCACTATCGAGTCCGAGCCCGGTCCCGGACTCACCGACGATTGGCTGGACTCGATGCGCAGCCGCAAGCCTCCGGTTTACAACTCGCTGCGTGGCTACCAGGTGCAGGTAGCGATTTCGCTCGGCGTGGAATCCTACCGCTACGGCAAGGTGATGGCTTTCGACCCGGTCCGCAGGCAGCGCGTGGAAGCGCCGCCGCCCCATCCGGAATTTCCGTCGCCAGAAAGCTGACAACGGCGAAGGGCGCGCAGGTGGGGCTTTTCCCCGGCAGGCGCGTCGGTTATGCTGATGGCGGGGGATAGCTATGGACGATTCGACCCGCCGGGAATTCGCCGCCATCCTGCTGCCGGGCGGCATCCTGGCCCGGCCCGGCAAGCCTGTACCCACCATGCTGCGCAAAGACTTCGAGCCCGCTTACCTGAAGCTGGAACGATCCGGTGAGCTGGCCAGGCGGGCGCGCACACTCTGGGAAATCTACAAGAGCTGCCGGCTCTGCCCGCGCCAGTGCGGCGTCAACCGGCTGAAGGGCGAGAAGGGGG
>JBMFPL010000595.1:0-1315 GCA_049969115.1 Bryobacteraceae bacterium
AAGCTCCTGCGTTTTGGCGGTGTCGTCCGGCGCACCCACCGCGCGGCAGGTCATCAGCAGGACCTCGCGCTGCACGGTCCTGCGCTCGACCGCCTCCAGCTCGGCATCCTGGATGAGGATGCCCTGGCTGATCTTGCTGAGCTGCGGAATCTCGGCCGCGCTGCCCGTGGGATAGGTGAACTCGAGCACGATCTCCGGATCTTTGTTCTTTTCCCGGAACCGAAGCATGGTCTCAGCTGCCTGCACAGCGTACTGGGCTGCCTGGATGCGGAACTGCGACATTTGCCTCCGGAAGGGCGTGGGGTTGGTCCGATTGGCGAAGCCGCCGCGCTCGAAACAGTCGGCCAGTTGCATGTAGCCTTTGGCCATGCCAGTGTCGAGGACCAGTTTCCAGGGCTGCGCGCGGGCCACGTACTCGTTGTCGGTTTTGGCGAGCTGTTCTAGGTGGTCGCTGGCCTTCACGTAATCGCCCGCAGCAAAGGTCTCTTTGGCCGCAGTCCAGTAAAAGGCGGGGGTCCCTTTAGCAGGCTGGGGTGGGCCGCCGCCCGTGCACGAGAGCATCCACGCGTTCAGCGCGAACAGGACGGGCGTCATCAGCAGTTTCTTGTGGCGAGCGGTCATGAAGATTCCTCCGCAGCAAAGCTGTATCACAAAACGCGCCGCGATGCAACCGTGATCGCGCGCTCCGCGCGACTGTCCGCGGCGCCTGTGACCGCCGCAGGCCCAGGAAGCCGGTTCCTCGCCGCCCGATCGCTTGCCTGAGAGGGCAGCGGCGCTACTTCAGGTACTTGGGGTTGACCTTGCCTTCCTGGGCGAAGCCGCCGAGTTCCGGGCGCATGGGCGAAAACCGCGGGTAACTTTCCCAGATGTCGCCTTTGCCCACAAGCCTGGGGTCCCCGTGCCGGGTCAGCGCTTGCTCCAGCGTGGAGCGCATTGTTCGGCGAATTTTGTCGAAGGCAGGCACGCCCGCCAGGTTCCTAAGGCAGCCCGGATCGGCGATCACGTCGAAGAGTTGTTCTGCGGGACGCTTGCCGAAGGCGTGCTGGAACAGCGGAGCTACCGCCGGGTCGTTGCGGTGCTCCACCATCCATCGCTTGGTAGGCCCGTTGTCTATGTCCGCGTAAAGTTCGGGATCTCCCGCAGGCCAGCGATCGGGCTTCATGTTCCAGACGTAGAGGTATCTTCCTTCGCGCATCGCGCGGGCCGGGTAGCCGAGGTTGTCGTAGCGCGCGTGAGAATGGCGCTCGCGGCCCGAAAAGACGCGGGCTCGCTGGGGCTCGACGACGCCGGACTTGCCCGAGCGCAACAGGCTCAC
>JBMFPL010000596.1:0-1307 GCA_049969115.1 Bryobacteraceae bacterium
GGCGGCTGGAACTCCTGGAGAGTTACTTCCCGCCCCCGCCCGGCTACGCGGTCTTCCCCGAAGAGCTGAACGGGCCGTGAAGCGGCCCGCCGGCGGCCGTTCGCGCGACAATGGCGGGCGAGAAGGTGAACGGCTCGCGGTTCCCCCAGTGGCGGGAGCTCTGGGCCAGGCTGCGTCCCACGGTTGATTACTGGCTCCAGACCGAGGTACACGTCTACGCGCTGGCTATCGCGGCCAGCTTCATGCTTTCGTTCTTTCCTTTTTTGATCGTGATGGCCTCGCTGTGCCGGTGGGTGCTCAGGTGGCCGGCGGGGGCGGGCGCGGTCTACGCGGCGCTGAACGAGTATTTCCCCGGCGAGATGGGCGATTTCATCGTGAACAACCTGCGCGTGATCGTGCAGGAGCGGGGGGCGCTGCCGCTGGTCTCGCTCGCCCTGCTGCTGTTCACGGCCAACGGGATTTTCGTGCCGCTGGAAGTCGCGCTGAACCGAGTGTGGGGCGTGGCGGAAAACCGCAGCTACTGGCGCAACCAGGCGCTGAGCACTGCGCTGGCGCTCGCTTGCGGGACGCTGGCGCTGGTGGCGACGATCCTGACGGGAATGAACGTGCGCCTGTTCCGGAGCATTTTCGGGGCAGGGCCGCGTTGGGTGGAGACCGCGGGCGTGTTGTCGTTGAAACTGGGGGCGATCCCGCTATGGCCGCTGACCCTGCTACTGGTTTACTGGCGATTGCCAAACCGGCGCGTCGATTGGAGAGAAGTAGCGCCGGTGGCGACGGTAGTGGGGCTGCTGCTGCAATTGATGCAATACGTGAATCTGGCGACGTGGCCGTTGTGGCGGGCGAAGGTGAGGCACGAGTACGGGCCTTTCTACTATTCTGTGAGCATCCTCATGTGGAGTTTTCTCGGGGCGATGGTGGTGCTGGCCGGGGCCGAGTGGGCGGCGCGGCGCGAGAGAGTGCACAACGGAGGCGGCCTGAAGGACGGGCTGCGGCCGGCGGGCGGTTGAGAGATTCGGTTCGATGCAAGTCAAGCTGGCGTTCGGAAAGAAGGGACTGGAAGTTAATCTGCAAGAAGGCCTCAGCTACCAGGTGTTGGAGGCGCGTTCGGCCCAGCCGTTGCCTGACGCTCGCGGGGCGATCGAGCGGGCGCTGGACGAGCCGGTGGCGGGACCGGCGCTGGCGGAACTGGCGCGGGGCAGGCGCAGCGCAGCGATTTCGGTGTGCGACATCACGCGGCCTGCGCCCAGTCCGCTGGTGTTACCGCCGTTGCTGGAAAGGCTGGAGCGGGCCGGCATCGCCCGCTCGCA
>JBMFPL010000597.1:0-1217 GCA_049969115.1 Bryobacteraceae bacterium
CATCAACTGCCTCGCACTCAATGCCAGGGGCGAAATGTCGGGCGTCACTTCCACCAGCGGTCTGGCCTGGAAAATCCCCGGGCGCGTCGGCGACTCGCCCTTGCCGGGCGCCGGGCTCTGGGTGGACCAGGATGTGGGGGCCGCGGGCGCCACCGGCCGCGGCGAAGAAAACATCCGCGTGGTGGGCGCGCACACCGTGGTGGAGTGCATGCGCCAGGGCATGTCTCCCAAAGAGGCTTGCCTGGAGGCCCTGCGCCGGGTCGCGCGAAACTTCGACAACGACTTGAGTCGCCTTGTGCAGTTCGATCTCACCTTCTACGCCCTGCGCAAGGATGGGGCTTATGGCAGCGCGTCGCTGTGGAACGGTAGCCTGCGCCAGGGCAAGCTGATACCCCGCCGCTTCGCCGTAAACGAAGGTGCCGGGAGCCGGCTGGAAAACTGCGCCTACCTGCTGGAGCGCAAGGCTTGAGCCGGAAATCCGGAGGATCCCCGATGCGCGCTCTGATCGCGTTGGCCACGGCCGCCATACTCGCCGCTGGCGAGGATCCGTGGCTCGTCATCGAGGGTGGCGCCGGGCCGGGGCGCGGCAAGCACATCGTGCTCGTCAGCGGCGACGAAGAGTACCGCTCCGAGGAGGCTTTGCCGCAGCTCGCCAAAATCCTCGCCCTCCGCCACGGCTTCCGCGCCACGGTGCTTTTCGCCATAAATCCTGACGATGGAACGATCAATCCGGATCACCGCGACAACATCCCGGGCCTGGAGAGGCTCCGCAGCGCCGACCTCATGGTGATCTTCGTCCGTTTCCGCGACCTGCCCGACCCGCAGATGAAGCACATCGTGGACTACGTCGAATCCGGCAAGCCCATCGTCGGCATGCGCACCGCCACTCACGCCTTCGACCTGAAATCGAGCGCCACCTACGCCCGCTACTCCTGGCAGAGCAGGGAATGGGAAGGCGGCTTCGGGCGCCAGGTGCTCGGCGAAACCTGGATCCGGCATCACGGCAAACATGGCAAGCAAAGCACGCGCGGAATTCTGGTTCCGGAGCAGCGGGACCATCCGATCCTGCGCGGTATCGGGGACGGCGAGATCTGGGTCCCTACCGACGTCTACGCTGTGCGCTTGCCGCTGCCCGGTGACTCCCAGCCTCTGGTGCTCGGCCAGGTGCTGGACGGCATGACCCCCGACGCCCCTGCTTCTCCCGGCCCCGTGAATGA
>JBMFPL010000598.1:0-1171 GCA_049969115.1 Bryobacteraceae bacterium
CTCGCTTCCCATGAGCTCATCGTCACGCACGTCACCACCCATGTTTCGCTCCGGCAGGCTCTGGAGCGGATCAAGCGCCCGCGCATCCAGCGCGTACTGGAGATGACCTGCGAGGCCGTGGGCCGGCTGCGTGCGAATCCCCGCGTGGCGGTGGCTGGACTGAATCCGCATGCGGGCGAGCACGGCTTGTTCGGGCGCGAAGAAATCGAGGAGATCGCTCCGGCCATCGAGTGGGCGCGCCAGCGCGGCCTGCCGGTGGAAGGGCCTGTGCCCCCGGATACGGTCTTCTACCTTGCCGCGTGTAAAAAGCGCTACGAGGCCGTGGTCGCCATGTATCACGACCAGGGCCACATCCCGCTGAAACTGCTGGACTTCGAAGGCGGAGTCAACGTGACGCTCGGCCTTCCCATCATCCGCACTTCCGTGGATCACGGCACGGCTTTCGATATCGCGTGGAAGGGCGTGGCGTCCACGCGCAGCCTGGTGCGAGCCCTGGAGATGGCGGCGCAACTGGCCGGCGGAGCCGGTCCCCGCCGCCGTGGTTGACCGTGAACTGTATTGTCGGGTGAGCAAGACGATGAAGCTGCGTTTCCTGCTGTTGTTGTTATCGCTGGCCGGCGCCTGTGCGCTGGGTGACGATACCGTCGCGCTCTGGCTGTTCGACGAGCCCGAAGGTCTTTACCCCAGCTCTTTGCTGACCGACGCCGGGCCACACTACTACGACCCTGCCCTGGGCCGCGGAGGGCGCATCGTTGCGGGGAAATTCGGGCGGGCGCTCGAGCCGTGCCCGCCGGCGCCGTTGGAAATCCGCGGCGAGTCGCGCTCCGTGCTGTTCGGCATCACGCCGTCGCCCAAGACGCCGGGCCGCACCGTCGAGCCACTGCACTGGCGTAACGCGACCTTCTGTGCGCTGGCCACGGTGGGCGAGAAGCACTTGCGATCGCCCAATTTCGCCAACCCGACGGGAACCAAACTCAACCTGGGCGCATTCGATTGGACCATCGAGTTCTGGTTTCTGCCCGGCGAAAGCCTCGCCGAAGGCGTGGTGTTCGAGATCGGCGAGGGTCCGCGCGGCGAGAACGAGCGCGTCACCCGCCTGACGCTGCGCGCCGATCGCACCGCCTTCGAGCTCTACAACGATCCGGCGCGCGCAACGCTGATCATTCCGACC
>JBMFPL010000599.1:0-1161 GCA_049969115.1 Bryobacteraceae bacterium
CGCAGGATCGTGGCGCTGTTGCCGTGCTCGTGATTCCCGCGCCCAACCGCAAGCGCCCGTACCGTCCCGGCCGAGGCGGGCGAGTGCAAGCGCTGACCGAAAGCGAGGCCCGCATCCCCATGCTGACCCTCAGCGTCGAAGCGGCTGGAGCCCTGCTGGAGCCTTCCGGGCGCAGGCCTGCGGACCTGCAAGCGGCGCTCGACGAGAGCATGAAGCCGCTGCGCGTGCCGCTGCAACTGGAAGCTGAAATCAAGCTGGCGCCGGCGGAATCCCGGCGCGGCGTCACTAACAACGTGGCCGGAGTGCTCGAAGGCAGCGATCCCAGGCTACGGCAGCAGACCGTCATCCTTTGCGCGCACTACGACCACTTAGGAACGCGCGACGGCAAGGTCCTGCCCGGGGCCGACGACAATGCCTCGGGCGTGGCCGCCTTGCTCGAGCTGGCGCGCATGTTCACCCCCGGCCCGCCGCCGCGGCGTTCGCTGCTGTTTATCGCGTTCGGAGCTGAGGAAGCGGGCCTGCTCGGGTCTTACCATTACGTGGCGCACCCACTACGGCCGCTGCCAACCACGCGCGCCGTGATCAACCTGGACATGATCGGGCGGGACGAAAAACCGAGCGAGCAGACCGAGGGATTGGTGCAAATCGCTTCCGATACTTCCAACGAGCTCAATCTGGTGGGCATCCATGCCAGCCCGGGGCTGCGCGCTATTATCGAAGAGGCAAACAAGGCGGTAGGCCTGCGCTTGAACGACAAGTGGGACCGCGACGGCACCTTGAACGTGCTCTGGCGATGCGATCATTTCCCGTTCCTGCTGCGCGGCATACCCGCAGTGTGGCTGTTCAACGGGTTCACGCCCGATTATCACACGCCCGAGGACACACCCGACAAGCTCGACTACGCCAAGATGGAGAGGATCGTGCGCCTGGCCTGGCGGGCGGCGCAGGCTCTGGCCAACCGCGATGACTGGCCTCGCTTCGGTCCGACAGGCCGATGAACCCGCCGCTTTACTACCGGGCAAAACGGCGGCGAGTTGCCTTCAGCGCGCCTTGGGCCCCGCAGGCGGCGCGGGCTTCTCGTCGAGTTGGATGCGTGTCGCCACGATGCTACCGTCACCGCGCGTGTAGCCTTCGATTTCGACCGCATCGCCCACGCGGAGA
>JBMFPL010000600.1:0-1107 GCA_049969115.1 Bryobacteraceae bacterium
CAACGCGTGCCCGTCGATCCGTCATCTCTCTTTCCCTTTGCGCCACCAGAGGATCAGTTTGCCAGCAGCCAGGCGAGCGCGCCAGCGGTGAACATGACCGCGAAGGCAAGGCCGAGGCGGCGCGCCAAGCCGGCTGCGCCGGCTTGGGCGGCCATGGCCGTTTTCACAACGGCGTTGCCCACCAGCGTCAGCAGAACGCCACCGGTGGAAGTGCGCATGTCAAGGCCGCCGGACTTGAGAAGGTCCGAGAGGGATAGCGCGGCAGCGTCCGCGTCCACCGAGCCGCCTGCCGCGCTCACCAGTAACACGCCGAGTCGCCCCGCAGCTCTGGACGCGGCCTTTTCCAGAAGCACGATGGCGGCGAACCAGGCGCCGAAGCGCAGGGCCGGTCCCAGGCGGAATGGGTTGCGCACGTGCAAGCGCGGCGCTTGGCCTTCCCATGGCCCGGCGCTGGCAGCAAAGCGCGCCAGCAGCAAGGCGGCCGCGGTCATCACCACCAGCGCGGGCGCCAGTCTCTGCGCCAGCGGCGGATTCACTGCGCCGAGAATGGCCAGCACGCGCGGGAACTGCATTGCGTTGGCCAGCAGGATGGCCTGCCAGTAAAGCCCCTGGTTTTCGGGTTCCTCGGCGCTTCCCCGCGCCAGCGAGGCGGTGGCGGCGGTGGAGGAGGCCAGCCCGCCTAACACCCCCGCCAGCCGCAAGCCCGCGCGCGGCCCCAGAAATTTCTCCAGAAAGTAGCCGACGTAGGAAACCGACGAGACCAGGATGACGAACAGCCACACCTGGCGCGGCACGAAGATGCCTTCCGGACCGATGCCGCCCTGCGGAAGGACGGGGTAAATGATGAAGATGACCGCGAGGAAGCGCAGCGTGTCGGTGAACTCCTGCTCGGTGATGGTCTCGCGAATGAAGCGATGCATGGCTCGCTTGGCTTCGAGCAGGATGGTGATGGCCACGGTGAGCCCGATGGCCAGCGCGGAACCGAAGCTCACGCCGGGGGCGGAGGCGAGGTAACCGAGACAGAACGTCGCCACGGCAGCCATCTCGGTGGTGATGCCCGAGCGCTCGGGGCTCTGGTAGTGGAAGACGGCGAGCAGGGCGGCGATG
>JBMFPL010000601.1:0-1106 GCA_049969115.1 Bryobacteraceae bacterium
GCTTGCTTCGCTGACCGCCGCCATGCTCGCGCAGGGCGGCACCCGCCAGTTGACTTACCGCGAAATCCTGGACGCCTTCTTCCCCATGGCCGTTTCCGTTGCCGCCCAGGTGGACAAGGAGATGACCGTCTTCCACGCTACCACCCACCTCGACAATCTGGCCGAGTTCTACAAGATCTTCCGCGCCATGATCCTCGAGCCGGGCTGGCGTGAGGAAGATCTGACCCGGCTGCGCGATGACGCCATCAACTTCCTGCGCGTCACCCTGCGCGGCAACAATGACGAAGAGCTGGCCAAGGAAGTTCTTTACAACCTCATTTACTCGGGCCATCCCTACGGGCATCACAACGCCGGCGTCGTTTCGGCGCTGCAGAAACTGCGCATGGACGACCTGCGGGAGTTCTACCGCAGGCACTACACGCGGGCGAACCTCATCATCGGCCTGGCGGGCGGTTACCCTGCGGAGTTCGCCGGGCGCGTCCGCCAGGATTTCTCGCGCCTGCCTGCCGGCCCGGCGCCCCTGGTGAAGCTACCCGAGCCCCACCCTGTCCAGGGCCGCCAAGTCACCTTGATCGAGAAGGACACCCGCGCGGTGGCCATCTCCATCGGCTTTCCCATCGCCGTGCGCCGCGGCCACCCGGATTATCCCGCGCTGCTGGTGGCTCAGTCCTGGTTCGGCCAGCATCGCATGAGCGGCGGCAGGCTCTTCCAGCGCATGCGCGAGTTGCGCGGCCTCAACTATGGCGACTACGCTTACATCGAGTACTTCCCGCGCGGCATGTTCCAGTTCGAGCCCGACCCCAACCTGGCCCGACGACAGCAGATCTTCCAGATCTGGATCCGGCCCGTCGAGCCCAAAGCCGCCCATTTCGCCCTCCGGTTGGCTTTCTACGAGCTGGACCGGTTGATTCGCCAGGGCCTCACGCGCGAGCAGTTCGAGGCCACGCGCCAGTTTCTCTCCAAGTATGTCAACCTGCTTACCCGCACCAAAAGCGCGGAGCTGGGCTATGCCATTGACAGCCGCTTCTACGGCATACCCGACTACAATTCGTATGTCCGGGAATCTCTGGCACGCCTGACCGTGGACGACGTGAATCGCGCCATCC
>JBMFPL010000602.1:0-1090 GCA_049969115.1 Bryobacteraceae bacterium
CTGGCGGAAGCGCTCGAAATTGTCCAGAAACAATTCCATGGCGCGGCGCTTCCAGCCCGGGAAGTGATCCGCGCAGTGCGGCGAAAGCAGCACGTTCTCCAGGCGGTAGAACGGGTGTCCCGCGGGCAACGGTTCGCGTTGGAACACGTCCAGCGCGGCGCCACGAATACGGCCCTGCTGGAGCGCGCGTACCAGTGGCTCCTCTTCGATCACCGCGCCGCGCCCGATGTTGATTAGCACCGCGCCCGGTTTCATTGCTGCCAGCTCGTTCTCGCCAAGCAGGCCTCGGGTCTGCTGCGTGAGAGGCAGGGAAATGACCAGATAATCGCTCAGCGCCAGCAACTCACGTAACTGGCTCGGCCCGAGGACGCGGTCCGCCAAAGGATCGTCCTGGCTCAGTTCGGGCCTGCGCCTGAGCGCGGCGATCCTCATGCCGAAGGCGCGGGCCCGGCGCGCCACGGCGTGGCCGATATCACCGTAGCCGAGGATGCCAAGCCACCTGCCCTCTACCAGCTCCACGTCGAACGGGTCCCAGCGGCCCTGCTGCTGGCTGCACACCATGCGTCGCAGATCCTTGGCGAAAAACAACACGGCGCCCAGCACGAACTCAGCCAGCGAATCGCTGTAGAGCCCACGCGAGTTGGTCACCGGCACGGGGCTTTCGATCAGCGCATCGAACAGCACGTTCTCGACGCCAGCGCTGGCGCTGTGCACCCAGCGCACGTTTCGGGCCAGCGGCCAGACCGCCTCCAGCAGATCGCGCGGGGAGAACCAGCACAGGATGACATCGGCTTCGGGCGCGGCAGTCGCGAAAGCTTCGGCCCGCTCTCCGGCGACGATCCGCGTATCGTCCGGCAGGCGCTCCAGCAGACGCAGCTCGGTGTCGGTCGGGTCGGCGAGCACGAGCAGCGTCATCGGCACCATGGGAGCGAATTTAGCACGCGAGGCCGAGTGATCGCAGATTCACTGGGGCCGGACAGGTTCGAGGTCGTAGCGCAATTGACCGCCCGTCAACCGGCGTATTCCTCGCGCGGGGCGCGGAGGGGGCGGGGGCGGCACGGCGTCGTTCATCTTGTCGAAGAGAGCTTTC
>JBMFPL010000603.1:0-1084 GCA_049969115.1 Bryobacteraceae bacterium
CCATGCCGCAGCTAATGATCGAGCGTGCCGAGTTCTGGATGCGAGCGAGGCAGTACCGCCGCGCGCGGGCCGAGTACGAGGCGCTGGCGAAACAACTGGGCGGACGCGAGCGCGAGCTGGCGCGAGTGAGAGTGGGAGCGGCCTTGTTCCGGGATTACGACACCTCCGCCGCCTGGGACTACCTGCGATCGTTCGAGGCGGCAGATCCCGAAGTCGAGGCTGAAAGGCTTTACTGGCTGGTGGAGTGCGCCCGCAGGATGGGCCGCGATGCCGAGATGGCGGCGCTCGTGGAAAGACTCGAGCGGCTGCACCCGCGCTCGCCCTGGCGCATGAGAGCGTTGGTGGCGGCGGGCAACCGCTACCTGCTGGACAATCAGCCTGAGCAATACCTGCCCTTATTCCGCGCGTGCGCCGAGGCATTCCGGGAGGACCCCGAAAGCCGCAACTGCCACTGGAAGCTCGCCTGGCGCTCGTATCTGGAACGGAGGCCGGAGGCAGCCCAATGGCTGCGCGAGCATCTGCTGCGGTACCCGGCTTCCGAACATGCGCCGGCGGCGCTGTACTTTCTGGGGCGGCTCGCAGAGGCCCAAGGCCGCCCCGGACACGCACGAGCTTGGTACGAAGCGGTGGAAGAGCGCTTTCCCGGCTACTACTACGCAGCCCGGGCGCGGCAACGGTTGGCCCACTCCGAGGCGGGCAAGGCGCAGGCCTCCGCTGAGGTAAAGGAGTTCCTGTCACGGCTGGCATGGCCCGGCCGGGCAACGGGCGACGGTTTTCGCCCGAGCGAAACCATGCGCCTGCGCGTGGCGCGAGCGCGGCTGCTCAAGTCGGCAGGGCTACCCGAAGCGGCGGACGAGGAGCTAAAATTCAGTGCGGCGACCGACGGCCAACCGTACCTGGCAGCGCTGGAATGGGCCGAGCTGATGAAGGACACCGCGCCGGTGCACCAGATTTTGCGCACGGTCAAGCAGCTGGCGCCTGGGCACCTGAACCTACGGCTGGAGGAAGCACCCAAACGTTTCTGGCAGATTCTGTTTCCGTTTCCCCATCGCGGCCTGATCGAAACGTACGCCCGCCGCCACGA
>JBMFPL010000604.1:0-1074 GCA_049969115.1 Bryobacteraceae bacterium
ACGGCGGCCGGCGCCCCCTCTCCGCCGCCGGCTTCCGCAGAATCGCCGCCCCCGTGGCGCGCTATACGTACCGCTTCGGCTTCTCGTTGCGCGTCGCCAGATACGCCTCGATCAGCTCGCGGACACTCTGAAAGCTCCCCTCGCGGATGCACTCGTTGGTGCGGTCGGCGAAGAACCGCTCGATCAGATTCATCCAGCAACTGCCAGTCTGGGTGGAGTACATGTGGAAGCGGGGTTGCTTGCTCAACCACGCCGTAACCTTGGCGTGCTTGTGCGTCCGCGTCCGCACCTGCCCGATCTCCAGCGGCAGGCCCGGCTGGGTCCGCTCCAAGGCCTGACATTGGCCCTTCTGGTCACAACAAAGCAGCAAGGCCTTGGCCGGCGGGTTCAGGTACAAACCGATGATGTCCCAGAACTTCTCCTCAAACCGCGGGTCGGTGGAGATCTTGAAGGTGCGCACCAGATGCGGCTTGAGGTCGTTCTTTTTCCAGATCGCATGCACGCTCTGATAGGACATGCCGGTAGCGGCGGCCATCGTCCGCGAGCTCCATCGGTTGCCACCCTACGGCGGCCGTGTCACCTCGGTGACCACTTTGTGGATCTTCTCCGGCTTGCGGCCGCGGGCCGGCCGGTGGTTGAGTCCATCCAAGCCGTTCTCCTCAAAGTGCGATGACCACAGCGACACGGTGTTGATACTGGACCCAACTTCTGCCGCCACGTCCTGTTCCCGCCGACCGGCGGCGCGCAGGAGCACGATCCGCGCCCGCAAGGCGTCGCGCTGGCTGGTTCTAAAAGAATTGACGCGTCGTCGGAGGACGGCTTTCTCTTCCGGGGTGAGGTCAATGACGTTGATGGGACGTGCCATGGCCCAGCATAGTACGGTTGAACAACTAATACAAGCTATTTCTATTACGGTACACTACCTCCTCGACCGTCAGCTGGATCTTGCGCTCTTCGCCGACCTCCGCGGTCGAGCCAAAGCTACCTGGCTCGAGGCGCTTGGTAGCCCCCCGAGGCCGCTGCCATCGAAAAAGAGTAACTTCAGCCGCGTGCGGGCGCGATTGGCGATCCCCC